>NZ_JALPKQ010000003.1:0-176032 GCF_051383655.1 Geodermatophilus sp. CPCC 205761 | reverse complement strand
CCCGTCCTCTGCGGAAACGTCATCTGGACGCTCCCGCACGGACGGGGTCAACGGCTATCAGCTAGCGCCGGTCACGATGGTGGCGCGCGTGCTGCGGCGACTGGTCCGCTTGTCTGGCATCTCTGAGACCTGACCGGGACGGCGGCTCAGCAGGTGATCGAGCCTGACCGCTGGGACTCGGTGCTGGTCCAGCCGTAGCTGGTGGACGTGGTGACCGTGAACGTGTACGTGGTCGGGGCGCCCTCTCGCTTGTCTGTGGTCACCGTCGATGACGTGGAGCCGGCGGCGCTACTGGCGAAGGTGTAGACGCGCCCGTCGTCCCGGTAGTCCTTGATCTGGTAACCGCTGATCCGGACCGAGGTGCTGGGCTGCCAGGCCACGGTCACGTCCATCCAACGGGAGTTGGAGCAGCCGGCCCTCGTCGCCGTGACACCGGTCGGCGTCGCGATCGTGTCGGTGGTGATCAAGACGCTCCCGGTCGGCGCGCTGTCCATGAATGCCGACGACGCCGCTACCGAGCTGCCGAGCACGATGACGCAGGCGAGGAACAGCACGGTGACGGTGCGGCGAGCGGTGGTCATCGATCCTCCTCTCCTGGCGACGGCTCGGACGCAGACGCGCTGGACGGTCGTGAACCATGGCCGCCACGTCGGCTGCGTGCTGCGCGAAGCGGGTCTGCGGTCCCGCGCCGGCATCGCCGCCGAGTTCCGCACGAATGGGCGGCAACGAGGGGGAGGCCGCGAAGGCATCCACGCCACGCCCGCCTCGCGTGAGGGAGCCGGCGCCAGGGCCTCCCGGCCGGGCGGCTCCGCTGGGGCCGCCGTCGTGCCGATGGGCCCAGCGTGTAGCGCGATGATCAAGTACGGAGACCTCGGAGCGAACGTGTGGGCGCCGACGCCGCACCGACCGCTCGGCGTGCTGCGGACGCCGCACCGCACCGATGTCGTCTGGCGTCAACTCGAGACGCCGCCATCGTAGTGTTCGGAACTACTCTTGTGGCGCCGGTCACAACGAGCGTAGTGTTACCGCCGTGGGTAGTCGCCGCGAGGAACTCCTCGACGCCGCGATCTCCGTGCTCGGCCGGTCCGGGATGCACGGCCTGACCCACCGCGCGGTGGACGCCGCCGCGGGCCGGCCGCCCGGGTCCACTTCCAACCACTTCCGCACCCGCGATGCCCTGCTCAACGCGGTGGTGGAGCGGTTCGCCGCCCGGGAGCGGGCCAACTGGGAGACTCTCGCGACGACGATGTACCCCGTCACGCCGGAGGAGTTCGCCCGAGCGATGGCGGTGTTCGCGCAGGCGGCGACCGGGCCGCACCGGACACTGACCCTGGCCCGGTACGCCATCCTGGTGGAGGCCGGCATCCACCCGTCACTGCGCGCACAGTTGTTGGCGACCGGTGCCCGGGTCAACGCGTGGTTCATGAACTGGCTGCGCATCGCCGGCTCCACCGATCCCGAGCGCGACGCGCCGATGATCATGAATCACTGGACCGGGATCGTCCTTCACGAACTGGCCATCCCCGACCCGGCGTTCGACCCGTACCCGCAGATCGCAGCGCTGGTCAATGCCGTCGTCCGCCCACGTTCTGCGGAGATCCAGTCATGACCCACGGTCAGCCATCCCGCTCAGCCGTCACGGACTCCGACCAGGTCTGGCAGGTCATCGACGCGCAGCGCCGCAGTCTGGCCGACCTGCTCGACGACCTGTCCGGCGAGCAGTGGCGGCGACCGTCGCTGTGCACGGGCTGGACGGTGCGGGACGTCGCCGCGCACCTGACCCTGCAACAGCTCGGGTTCCGCGACCTGCTGGCGACGATGGCCCAGTGGCGCGGCAGCATGGACCGCACCATCCAGCACATCGCCTGCCGGCGCGCTGCCGCCGTGCCGACCGAGCAGATCGTCGCCGAGATCCGCGGCATGGTCGGCTCGCGGCGCCACACCCTGGGCGTCACCCACCTGGAGACGCTCATCGACATCCTCGTCCACGCTCAGGACATCGCCATCCCCCTCGGCCGCCGCCACGACATGCCTCCGCAGGCCGCGGCGGTCGCCGCGAACCGGGTGCTGTCCATGCGCTGGCCGCCGCCGCCTCCCGTCACCCGCAGGGTGGCCGGGTTCCGGCTGACCGCCACCGACACGTCCTGGTCCGCGGGTGAGGGCCCGCAGGTCCTCGGCCCCATGGCCGCGCTTCTCCTGGTGTGCACCGGTCGCATCGCCGCCCTGCCCCAGCTGAGCGGTCCCGGCGCCGCCGCCCTCGCCGCCCGCTTCTCGGCGCCCCCGCCTACACAGCCCCCGGCGACTCCCGCACCCGGGCCGCGATCCGCTCGGGCATCCCGTTCTCCGCACTGACCGGCGCCGTCGATCGCGCACGGTCTCTTCCCTGACCCTGGCGACGAGTTCCTGACCTCGGCGAAGAGGAGGCGGTCATGACCGAGGCGACCATCGCGGCGGCGTTCCAGCGTCGGTGCGGCGAGTTCGACCCGGATCCAGGTCTCGCCCGCCTGCGGGAGCAGGCGGGGATCGCGCGCGTGAGCACGCCGTTCGGCTGTGACGCCTGGTTGGTGATGCGGCACGCGGACGTCCGGCGGGTGCTGTCCGATGCTCAGCGGTTCAGCATGGGGCTCCCGCCGGACTTCTCCCGCCGCCTCGCCGACGAGGACATCAGCGACGAGGACGTCTACCGGGAGCGCGCCGGCGACCTGCTCTCCCACGACCCGCCCGAGCACACCCGGCTGCGCAAGATGCTCAGTCCTGCGTTCACGGTGCACCAGGTGCGCCGGCTGCAGCCGTGGATCGCGCACATCGTCGAGAACCACCTGGACGCGATGGATCGCGCCGGGCCTCCCACGGACCTGGTGCAGGCCTTCGCCCTGCCGATCCCGTCACTGGTGATCTGCGAACTCCTCGGAGTGCCCGACCAGGACCGGGCCCACTTCCAGCGGCTCACGAGGCGTCCGCTCGACCTGACGCTGTCTCCGAAGGAGCGGACGGCGTCCTTCCGTCAGGTCCGCGATTACATGGCCGGCCTGGCGACCCGCGCCCGCACTGACCCGGGCGGGCGGATGCTGGCCGCGCTGGCCCGCGAGCACGGGGACGAGCTCACCACCGATGAACTGGCCGCCATCAGTCACCTGATGCTCCTCGCCGGCTTCGAGACCACCACCAGCATGCTCGCCCTGGGCACGCTGGCCCTGCTCCGCCATCCCGACCAGCTGCGGGTCATGCGGGATCGGCCCGAACACGTCGACGCCGGCGTCGAGGAACTCCTGCGCTGGCTCAGCATCGTCAACAACACCACAGTGCGCATCACCACCGAGCCCGTGGAGATCGCCGGCCAGTGGATCGACGCGGGGGAGATGGTGCTGCCGTGCCCACCCGCCGCCAATCGTGATCCGAGGCTGGTGCCCGATCCCGACGTCCTCGACCTGACCCGCGGCGCCGTCGGGCACGTCGCCTTCGGTCACGGGGTCCACCACTGTCTCGGTGCGCCGCTGGCCAGAGCGGAGATGCGGATCGCCTTCCCGGCCCTGCTGCGCCGATTCCCCGGGCTGCGGTTGGCCCACCCACCCGCCGAGGTGCAGCTACGGGCCCCCGGCATCATCCACGGCGTGACCAGGCTGCCGGTGGCGTGGTGACCGAGACGCGGGGGATGGGCCGGTAGCTGACTGCGCTTCCTCGCCGGCCGCTCTGGCAAGCCGGGCCGCCGATGCCGCCGACGGCGGGGGGGCGCTGCGGACGAGCCGGCCCGGTCAGCGGCTCCCGCTCACAGACAAGAGCGCACATGCCGACGGTCCGGCAGCACCGGAACCAGCAGGCGGGGTTCCCCTCCCGCTCGGTGGACGTCGCCGCCCCTCGCGACCCACCCGAGGCCGGGTTGATCTCAACCTCGGGGAGTTTCTCCCGCGAACAAGGCCCGGGTCACGGCCGTCCGGCGGACCAGCAGGTCGTAACAGGCAAGCGTGACCACCACGGAGGCGGCGCAGATGATCACGTACTTGGCCACCGGCCCGAGGTCCCAGGAGACGACGAAGAAGGCCACCACCACGACGACCGGCTGGTGGAGCACATACCACGGGAGTACGGCCTTTCCGACGTACCCGGTCGCCTTCAGCCGCTTCGAGCTGGAGGTTGCCGGCCCGCCGACGCCGATGTCGCGAGGGCGCTGGGCGAGTGCACCGGCGATCGCCAGTGTGGCGCACCATCCGGCGACCCCGAACGCGGCTCGTCCGGCGAGGCTGGTCCAGTTCCGGTCGAGCAAGGGATCGGCGCCCGGCGCGGTGACGAGCACCAGAATCGCGGCACTGAGGAGGAAGGCGGCGCAGGCGACCAGCCCGGCCAGGCGGGCATCCCGGCGGATGGCGTCTCGGAGGCGGCCATCGGCCGCCACCAGCACGCCGGCGACGAAGAACATCAGGTAGGCGAGGGGGTTCCAGGCTGCGATCCCCTCGTCGAGGCCCAGCACCGCCGTCACCGCTGCCATGATCACCGCAGGGATCAGCGTCGTTGCCGGCGTTCCGGCCGCGGTCGCCAGCCACTGAGCCGCTCTCCGGCCGCGGTCGGCGCCGAGCCACCACAGCAGCGGCAGGATCAGCCCCGAGTAGACCAGCAGGAGGACCAGGAACCACAGGTGGCCGGTCTCGAAGTACCGGCCGTCGGGGGCGGGTTGAAGGGCGAAGGGAAACTCCGACCAGTCCCACCGCACCCGGAAGAAGCCGGGGTAGAAGACCGCGTAGGACTCGGCGTAGGACGGGTCGGCGCGCAACCGGAGCCAGACGGGGAGCGGAACGAGCAGCACGGTCCCGGCCACGAGGGGGAGCAGGAGCCGGCGCAGGCGCCGGTGCAGGTAGCCGCGCGTTCCCCAGCGGGTCCACGAGTGCCACGCGCCCACGCCCGCGGCCAGGAAGAGGAGCGGCATGGCCCACAGCACGACCGGCGCGGCGAACGGGGTGAGGTCAGCAGTGCGGTCGTTCTTGACGTAGAAGTCGTCGGCCGTGTCGAAGACCAGTGCCGCGTGAAAGAAGATGAGGCCAGCCACGACGGCGGCCCGCGCCACGTCCAGCATCGGCCAGCGATCGAGTTCCTCGGAGGATCGAGCTCCGGCCGCCGTCATCGAGCCTCCGCCCACTCGCGCAGTCGGTGGACGCACGCTCTCACCAGTGGACGCCGCCGGGAAGGGGAACCGAACGACTGCTCGAGAACCGCTCCACGACGCTCCACGACGGTGCTCGTCGAGCACAACGGACATGAGTGGGGGGAGCCCGCGGGGCCTGCGGGTGCAACGACGTCCGCCCCCGGCGAGCGGACGTCGAGTTCGTCGCCGAGTACGACTGAGGCGTGTCTGACGGATCGTGGCGGTCAGGAGCGGCACGCGTCGGGCAGTGCGACAGCATCGAATGGTGGTCTCCGATGAGGCGTGGGCCTGGATTGAGCCGTTGCTGCCGGTATCGTCCGGTCGGCGTGGCGGGCGGTGGTGCGGTCACCGGCAGGTGAACGAGGCGATCGCCTGGAAGTACCGCACCGGCTCACGGGGGCAGGAAGAGCCCGAGCAGTTCGGGCCGTGGCAGACCGCCTACGAGCGCACTGGCACGTGCACCGGAGGCTCGGGGCTGGTCCTCCGGATCGCGTCGGTGGGTGGAGGATGACCGGCTGCACGTCCCGGAGCCTGGGGCGTCACCGATGCGACGGCGCCAGGGGGGCCTCATGCTCGTCGTTCATGTACACGTGCGGGTCAGGCCGGAGGACCTCGAGGCGTTCCTGGAGGAGACCCGGCACAACGCGTCGGCCTCCCTGCAGGAGTCCGGCGTCCGCCGCTTCGACGTGTTGCACGACGAGGCCGACGCCGCGCACGTGGTCCTCAACGAGGTGTACGTGGACCAGTCCGCGGCCGACGCGCACAAGCAGACGGCGCACTACGCCCGCTGGCGCGACGCGGTCGCCGGGATGATGGCCGAGCCACGCACCTCGACGCGCTTCACCGCTGTCTTTCCTGGAGACGACGGCTGGTGAGCACCTTCGACCTGGCCGTACCGCGGCGGGTGCTGTTCGGCTCGGGCCGCGCCGACGAGCTCCCCGGGCTGCTTCTCGGCCTGGGGCAGAGAGTGCTGCTGTGCACGGGGGCGAACCCGGCACGTCACCGCCACCTGCTGGGCGATGTCGACCCGGTCACCCTGGTCACCGTCCCGCACGAGCCTACGGTCGGCGACGTCCGTGTCGCGACCGGCGAGGCGCGCAGCGCCGACGCCGACGTGGTCGTCGCGATCGGTGGGGGCAGCGTGCTGGATCTGGGCAAGGCGGTCGCGGTGCTGCTCGGCAACGGCACCGATCCGGTCGACCATCTGGAGGTCGTCGGCCGCGGGATGCCCGTCGAGCGCCCCGGCGTGCCGTACGTCGCGGTGCCCACCACGGCGGGCACCGGTGCCGAGGCGACCGCCAACGCCGTGCTCAGCTCGCCGGAACACGGCCTCAAGGCGAGCATCCGCAGCCCACATCTGCTGGCTGCGGTCGCCCTTGTGGACCCGCTGCTCACGCTCACCTGCTCGCCGCCGGTGACGGCCAGCAGCGGGCTCGATGCGCTGACCCAGTGCCTGGAACCCTACGTCTCACCGCGGGGCAGCCCGGCGACCGACGCCATCGCGGCCGAGGGGCTGCGGCGCGGTGCCCGGGCACTGCGACCCGCCTACGACCACGGTGAGGACCGCGAGGCCCGGGTGGAGATGGCGCTGTGCAGCCTCTTCGGCGGCATCGCGCTGGCCAACGCCAAGCTGGGGGCGGTGCACGGCGTCGCGGGCGTCGTCGGCGGCATGGTGGACGCACCCCACGGCGCGGTCTGCGCCGCCCTCCTGGCACCGGTGGTCGAGGCGAACCTGCGAGCGCTGCGCGCGCGTGAGCCGGGCTCGGCCGGGCTGCGCCGCTACGCGGAGGTCGCCCGACTGCTGACCGGACGAGACGACGCCACCGTCGAGGACGCCGTGACCTGGCTGCACGAAACCGTCTCCGCGCTGGACGTGCCGCCCCTGGCGGCCGTGGGCCTGCGGCCGGCGCAGCACGCCGAAGTCGCCGAGAAGGCGGCGCGCTCCAGCAGCATGCAGGGCAATCCTGTGCGGCTCACCCCGGAGGAGTTGGTCGGGGTGCTCCACGCAGCGTAGTGACCCCAAAGGCAGCCGTCTTCCGTCCGGCCTGGCATCGGCGGCGATCCCTGTGGTCGATGCGCAGCGAACGCGCCGGTGCGGACCATGAGAGGTTCGCTGCGGGTAGGTGCGGTCCCAGGGTCGATGGCCCCGCAGCGTGCAGTCGCTGTTCGATCTCTCGTGTTCGCTGCCATGGCCGTGGGATGGGGCGTACCGGGACAGCATGTCGTCCGACCGCCAGCCGGCCAGCATGATCAGGTTTCGTTCCTGACCGCCGCCGGCCAGCCAGCGGTGGGCGAAGGTGTGCCGAACCAATTCGGGTGGACGTCGGCGATGCCGGCCTGCGGGGCGCGCGTGTGGGAAACGTCGCAGGCGCCGTCGGGGGTCATCCGGGCCGCGCTGGCGGAGCAGCAGCCGCGTCGAGCGGGCGTAGGGACGCAGCGCGTGCTCGCGGAGGTAGCGGTCGACGGCCCGGGCGGTCTTCGCGCCGAACGGCACCACCCGGGGACGTGAGCCCTTGCCGGTGACGTAGGCCAGCTCCCCGGTCCAGGTCGATGTCGGTCACTGCGATCCCGCACAGCTCCGACACCCGCACGCCGGTGTCGAGCAGCAGTCGGGTGCCGACCGTGGAGGGCTCGGCGGTCTCGGCATGCTCGGCGAGCCAGGCGGAGATGGCGTGCCGGGTCAGCTCGTCGAGCACCGGCTCCCGGCCGCGGTCGGTCAGCCAGCGGCCGAAGTACCGGACGGATTGGCTGTAGAGCTCCATGGTGCGCGGCGCCTTGGCGGCGGCCCGCAGGTGTCGCCGGGAGGACGCCAGCAGGTCCTCGAGCCGGACCCACGGCGGCAGGTCATCGGGCGAGTGAGCGCTGTGCTAGTCCGCCCAGCGGGTCTGGGTGCGGGTATCGGGGACCTCGGTGAGTTCGCCGGTGGCGGCCGCGTGCAGGCAGGTCCCTGGTCCTCGGAGATCTGCGCCTCGTCGAGGTCGCGGGCGAGCTGACCGGTGGAGGCCACGGTGGACACCCTCCGGTGGCTCTCCTTCATGAACACCGACGTCTCGGGGTTCCCGGGTATGACCTTCTTGCTCAGGTCTGCGACCGCCTGCAGCACGGACTCCATCGAGTGCTGCTGCAGTGACATGCTGACCAGCTGTTCGAGCCGCGGGCGGGCTCGTTACGGGGCGCGTCAGGATTGGGCATGGGTCGACTCCGATGCTGGGCACCGGGGTGGCGACCTCGGCGGAGGCCCCGCGAACACGCGCCGACTGTGCAACGCGCTGGTACCGACCGTACGCCGCTGCTGCCCCGATCGTTCCTCTCTTCCTGCGGTGATGGCTCCGGGGTCGGTACCGGCGTCCGCAGCGGCTGGTGCCGCCAATTCAGAAAGGGGCCTCACCGGACCGCCAATTCATTGTTCGCCAGGTAGCCATCGGCGCGCTCTGTCAACGGCGGCCGAAGTCTGACCCCCTGGCGGCAGGCGGGTTCCAGTACTTGTCGCAACACTCCTGGTAGGCGAGGGGTGTGCAGGTGGGACGAAGGGGCCGGAAGCGTCAGCTTGATCTTGAGTGCGAGTACTGGAGGTTGCTGCAGACCGGCGTGGGGACGGTTGCCGCGTGCGAGGCCGTGGGCATCACCCGCAAGACCGGCTACCGGTGGCGTGCGGAGAACGGGGGGCTCCCGCCGGCGCGACTGGCGGAGTCGGCTCGCTCGACTCGGTTCCTGTCGCTGCTGGAACGGCAGCGGATTGCCAGCCTGCGCGGGCGCGATCTTGCTGTGCGGGAGATCGCCCGCCGACTGGGGCGGTCACCGTCCACGATCAGTCGCGAGTTGCGGCGCAACCTGCGGCCGCACGACCGTGGCATCTACGACGGCGACCTGGCGCACGCCCGCGCCCGGAAGCGGGCTCGCCGGCCGCGGCGCCCGCTGCTCAGCCGCGAGCCTGAGCTCCGCCAGCTGATCCAGGGCAAGCTCGAGGAGGAGTGGAGCCCGGCGCAGATCGCCGCGCACCTGCGGAGATCTATCCCGACCGGCCGGCCTGGCACCTGTGCCACGAGACGATCTACCAGGCACTGTTCCACGGCGGAAAAGGCGGTCTGAGCAGGACGTTGACCAGGAAGCTGCGGACCGGCCGGCCGTTGCGCAAGCGCCGGCGCAGCAGCACCGCCCGCACGCCGAGATTCCTCGCACCGGCCCAGTTGATCGACCGACGCCCCGCCGTGGTCGAGGCCCGGACCCGGGTCGGAGACTGGGAGGGCGATCTGATCGTCGGCCGGATGAGCCGCTCGGCGATCGGCACCCTGGTCGACCGCCTCACCGGCTACCTGCGGCTGGTGCACCTGCCCGATGGGCACCGGGCCGAGCAGCTCCGTCGTGGACTTCTGCCGGTTCTGCGGGACCTGCCCGCGCAGGCGCGGCAGACGTTGACCTGGGATCAGGGCTCGGAGATGGCCCAGCACGACCTGCTCGCCGAGTACTTCGCCGACGGCATCTTCTTCGCCCATCCCGGCAGCCCGTGGCTGCGCGGCACGAACGAGAACACCAACGGCCTACTCCGCCAGTACTTCCCCAAGGGCAGCGACCTGCGCCGTTTCTCGGCCGCGGACCTGAGGGCCGTCGAGCGACGACTCAACGAGCGCCCGCGCAAGCGCCTCGACTGGCTCAGCCCCACCCGCGCGATGGAGGCCGCACTGGCACAGTGACGGCGTCATCGTTGCGACGACCACGCGAATCCACCCTGGAACCCGCCTGCCGCCAGGGGGTCAGTTTTCAGGCGCCGCCGACACGCTCAAGGGATGAAGCCGGGCTCAGCCACCGCGGTCTTGCTGAATTGGCCCGGGGGTCAGGCTCAGCCAGCCAAGCAGCCGGCTCGGCCGGGCCGCCTTACTCAGGCGTCCGCCGCGGTCGGGTTCTCACCGGTGTGGAGGATCGCGTCGGGACCTCTCGCAACTTCACAGCGACGTGGTTCGGACAACGGCGTAGTCAGCCGTATGCCGACGGACACAGCCGCCCGCTGACCTGAAGCAAAGAGCACCTGGGCCCACCCGGCCGGCGTCTGGCGGCGGTTCCTCCGTGGTCTCGACGTCTTCGGACGCCATGCGCGCCTGACGCGCGCGTACGGCTTTCGAGCCGCCACCTGAGCGTCAAGCGGCCGCCTCGAGCCGTGTCAGGAGGTGAACACATCGCCCATCCGGGCCACCAGGTGGAAGTGCCCCACTGACCACATCGCCACGGCCGCCAGGAGCAGACCGCCGAGGGTGAGGGCACCGGCACGGACCGGGTGCCGACGAGCGTGTTTCCACGCCTGCCGGGCCTTGGTCCGGAAGACGCCGAAGAGTCGATGGGCCCAGGTGAACTCGGTGGACCACACGTACAGCCCCAGCAGGATCGGGGGGATGGTGAGCGGACCGGGGAGCACGGTCAGGACGACTCCGGCGAGGATGCAGAGGAGTCCGGCCAGGAAGACAGCCCCCCGCCAGAGCGGCCCCAGCACTGACCGCCGGCGGAGCCGGCTCCGCCACGACGGCGGACCGGACGGGAGTGACTGTGCCGACCCGCCGGGCGGGGCCGGGGCTGTGGGGATGCTCGGCTCGGCGCGGGTGATCGATGCCGTCGGCGGCGCCGAAGCGGCCATGACTCACGGGCCTGACTCCACCGGCTGGCCGGCGGCGGTCGGAAGACTTCCGGTCCGGCATCGGCGGCGGGGGCCGGTGCGCGAAGAGGACCGGAGCACCATGCTACGCGTGATGCGGCGCTGCTCGGCCTCTTCCAGGGGCGAGAGAATCCGGGACACCCGGAACGGAAGCCGCACGGCTGACTTCGGTGAGCGCAGTTCGGCCGGGTGTCCGGGATCTTCCGCCGGACGACTGGTGTGAAACCGATTCGGATCGCCCGCCGGGAAATGTCTTGGTGCCCCTGGGATGCGCGTAGCTTTGTGTTCGACGCCAGTTCGGCGTCCAGCCCCTCCGCTGGCGGAGGGAGATCGGCGGTCCCTGATGGGACCAACCCAGGCACCTACGCGCAATGGCGCTCCTCAGGTCTTCGTCCCGCCGAGGACGCCCTCTGCTCCTGCGGTTCCTGCTCGCGCAACCGAGCCCGGGCGCCGGCCGCGACACCTGTGGCTCGGCCTGATCCCGGCGATGATCGCGCTGGTGATCATGCTCGTGTTCGTCTTCCAGAATCTCCGGGAGACCACGGTCAGCTTCCTCGGCTTCTCCGGCGGCGCGCCGCTGGGGCTCGCCCTGGTGGTCGCTGCCCTCCTGGGCGGGTTGATCGTGTTCGGCTTCGGTTCCGTGCGGATCGTCCAGCTGCGCAGGCTCGCCCGCGCCCGGGGACGCCGGCCGTGACCACGATCCGCACCATCCGCCGGCCGCACCCCGAGGCGCCGCCGGCCGTGCCGCCCGACCGCCGCCGGCGGACCGCTCCGGCACGCGGGCGGACTGCTCCTGATCGACGGGGGACGCTCGCCATCGCGGCGTGGGACTCCGAGGGCGGCTTCCAGCCGCGGTGACCCGGGCGCGTCCCGCCCCCGGTCCGCGTCCACCCGGCACCCCCGGGTGGACGGCGACCGGGTGGATCGCACCTGTCCGTCGCACCCGGTGGGCCGAGACGTCTCCCACTCGACATCCCCTTCCGCCCACTACAGCCGGCGGCGCGCCGACGCGGCCCCCGAGGGCACATGGCGCACAGACAGCACCGCGACCCCCGGGGACGAGGGCAGCGATGCTCGCCAGCCGTCCGATCCGCAGCCCGTCTACGCCCCTGGGCGCCCCGCATGTGCCCCCTCTCCGGCCGCGCCGGCCCCGCACGCCCCCCGATCCGCCTGACTCAAGGAGCACGCCGTGACCCGAGACCCGCGACTGCCGAACGCCGACCGCGACCGGCTGGACCTGCACAACGCCTGCATCGACCAGCCGACCGCGGCTGCCGGCAACTGCGGCACCACCGACCTGGCCAAGGGCCGGATCTGCCACTCCCCGGCGGGGCACGCCGACGGCTGCGACTTCCGGCCGGCGACGTGAACCCTCCCGGCCTGGTATGTCCCGTCATCGTCACCTCTGACCTGCATGGTCTTCCAGATGCGTCGGACCTCCCGATGAGGCAACTGGGGTAGGGCGGTCCCAGGTTCGATGGCCCGGCGGCGTGCAGCCGCTCTTCGAGCTCTCGCGTTCGCTGCCAAGTCGGGCAGGGACCAGCGCAGGACCGCAGCACCCAGCAGCGTCACCGGGGAAGGACTGGAGACGTTCGGAAGCCAGCCGCGAACGCTCGCGGGCCCTTGTGCCCGGCTCCACGAGTCCGCCCGTGCCAGCGAGGTCGGCCAGGCGAGGTCGGCGAGGGCCGCCATGCAGAGGGCGCCGATCTCCGCGCGCTCGACGGCGACGACGTCGCCCGGTTCCGTTCCGCTAGCCACGGTCATCCTCTCGAGGCTGGACGTGAGGGCGGCCATCCCGGCCGCGAGTTCCCGGTACCGCTGCGGGAGTTCGGCAGCCCGGGGGCTGCGGACGATCCTGCTGACGCGCGCACCCTCGTTGCCGGTGTAGGCCAGGGCCTCCTCGCCCATGCCTCGGTCCAGCGCTGCCCGTTGCGGGCCAGCTCGAAGCCCTCGGCGTCGGTCGCGGTCACCTCGCCGTGGTTCAGCGCGCCCAGCTCCTACTGGTCGTTGAAGACAGGTGCCCCGACGAGCCCTCTCGGGTGTCGCTCTCGTAGCGCACCCAGAGGTCGTCCTCGGTGACCATGCGGTGGGAGCGGATGCTCACCCGTTGCGTCACCCGCCGGGTGGCGGATGACGTTGAGCACCTCGCCGATCCGCCTCGCCGGTCTTCGCGAACAGCGGGATGTGTCCGTACCGCGATCCCGGCGTGGTGCCCTCGCGCTCGGCCAGGGCGACCAGCGTGTAGTCGAGGTCGGGATGCGTGACGAGAAGTCGCCGGGCGCGAACCGCCACTGGTCGTGGGGGCGTTCGGAACCGTCCTCGGCGTACTCGTAGCCGAACTGCACGGCCATCTGCTCGGCGTCCTCGCGCGTCTCGCACACGTGGTTGTTGGTCACGAGGAGCCGTTCGGTGACGAGCGAGCCGGTACGGATCGGCCGGACCGTCTGCCGGACGGGGGCCTCGACGACCCGGCCGACCGAGCGCGCCGCTTCAGCCCGCAGTCGAAGAAGTTCACCCACACCGAGTCGTGGGCCTCGACGATCCCTTGAGCCCGCGTCGCTTCAGCCGCGCGCTGCGCTGCTGCATCTCCTGGGGCCCGTTCGCCAGGCTCAGCTCCCGCCGGCCGACCGCGGTGCGAGCGGCAGCCCGATGGGCCGAACTGCCAGTCCACCGCTTCCGGATCGCCCGGAGCCGCTCGTCGTCCTGGATCACCATGGTCGTCATCCCTTCACCGCCCGGTGCCCGGCGACGGGCGCTGCCAGGGTGTGAAGGCGTTCGGCGCCGACCTCATCGCCGCCCGCAGCTCCGGGTGGTGCCGCAGGATCACCGAGGCCATGGTGTTCTCGGCCAGCCACTCCATCCCCGCCGCGGTGTACACGGCCGGGGTGAAGTCCTGGGTCAGGAACCGGTCGCTGTTCAGCCGGCGCGAGGCCATGACGATGAAGATGCGGAAGGCCGTGTCGCTGAACGCGAAGCCGGTCGGCAGACGCTCGGCGTAGAGGCCGACCATGAGGTCGACCTTCTCGATGTCCCCTCCGTAGAGCTTGGACATCTGCTGCGCCATCCCCGGGTCCTCCGTCAGCTCGTCGAAGTCCGCCGGTGGCCTGAGCCGCAGCAGCCGCCGGAACTCGCAGTAGCGGGGGACCCCCAACTCCCGGTGACGGAGGACGTCCACGGCGGCGAGGTCCATCAGGGTGCCGTCCGGCCGCTGGAACTCCTGCAGGAACTTGGGGAAGTTGTGCAGGGTCACCAGGCCGGGGTGCTCCGTCCCCAGGGAGTAGAGGAAATCGGCCATCGGCACGGTCTTCAGCAACGGCAGGGATGCCGGCCCGGACAGCTCTCGAAGGCTGTACGGCTCCGCACGGAGGCGCCGGTCGTCTTCGTGCGATCGCAGGTCGAACCAGTCCGGGACGAGGGGGTGCATCCGGTAGACGGCGCCGAACTCCTCCGTCAAGGAGAACGGGACCCCGTAGTCCTGCGTCGGCGACCCGGGGATACCGCTGATCAGCTCGCTGTCGCTGAGCCGGCCGAGCACCGTGCTGAGACGCTCGCCGGCCAGACCCCACCAGTTCGCCCGCAGGGCGATGACCGTGACGGGATGGCTGATGACGGCCGGCGTCCACTCCACGGTGTGGATCTTGGCGATCAGCGCGGCGACGATGAGGCGGGCGCGCTGGAAGATCTCCTCGTCCGGCCAGTGCGGGAACTGCTCCACGAGCATGTCGCAGACGGCGTTGTGCTCCCGGGCGAACAACGTCTGCAGCGGGACCAGCCCGAGCCAGAACCCCGGTTCGTGCATGATCGGGTGATCGCTCTTGGGCGCGGGCAACGTGCCGTCGGCCTCGACGCGGAGCTTGCCGCCCTCGAAGGTGCGGATGTCCCGCTGGTACTCCCGCGTCATGCCGTAGATCTGTGAGGCGTCCCACCAGTGCGTGCTGGTGTTGATCGACGTCCGCGGTGACGAGGCGCCGTCCGGCCGGGTCGGGTCCTCGGGGGTGCGCATGACCAGCATGGGGTTCACCGGCCACGGGTCGTCGGCCGCGAGCTCCACCCGCCAGGGGTCGTCCGTGGGGCTCTTCCCGTGGCTGAACCAGTCGCGGATCATCCACTGCAGCCACGGGGCGACGAGGGCGTTGACCGAAGTCGCGGGGACGAGGTCCTGCCGCGTCATCAACTGCCGGCTGACCTCCCGCGGACTGGGCTCGACCACCTCTGCCGGCTCCGGCCGACGCGCCGCGTCCAGCGGGACGTTCCTGCCGAACCGCGAACCGGCCATGCCGGCGGACGGCACCGCCAGGTCGTTGTACGTGCCGTCGAGGGTCCGCGCGGTCAGGACCCCGGGGGAGAACGGCGGCACGACCGGGGCGTCCGCGGTCGGCAGAACACCGGTGTCGATCAGGTTGTGCCGCCGGAGGGCGTCGCGCAGCCCGGTGAGGACGGCGAGTGCCAGCGGCAGGGGGAGGCGGTCCCAGCCCCGACGTCGGTCCAGGGCGGTGGCCGCCGCACGGATGACCGTCCACGGCAGCGAAGCGTGGTAGCCGCCCGAGGCACTCGTGGACCTGCTCTTTCCTCTTCCGGCCATTCCTGGGTCCTCCTGCGTCGTTCCGGCGAGGTCCTGGTCCGGTGGCCGACCAGCGGGTTCGCGACGGCTCCGGCCTCTTCGTGGGATCACCATCGGCTCAGCGACGCGCCCGGGACCGGCACGGGCGAGTCAGGCCGCCGGCCGCTCGGCGCCGGGCCGGCGGCCGTGGTGGCTTGCGCAGGCCGACCAGCGCCAGGACCAGGTTCACCGCAGAGATCGCGGTGGTCATGGTTCCCGCGCGGGGCGGCAGGTCGCCCCGGCGCCACGCCAGGTAGGCCGAGACGGTGTCGGTGCCGTGGACGACGGGCGCCAGCAGCACGGCGTGCCGCCGGTCGGGGCCGTCCGGGCGCAGCAGGTCGGCGGCGATCAGCACGGTGCGGATCCCGAACATGCGCAGCGGATAGCGCATCCCCGGTTGCACGGACGGGTCGATGTCGAGACGGCGGATGACCGTGCCGGGGGCGAGGAGCCCGGCCGTCCCCATCGTCAGACGCACGCACGCGAGCAGGACCCGGGCGACGTCGGCCACTCGTGTCATGAGCGGGCCTTCCTGTCAGTGGGCGGGGAGCGGACGGGGGCGAGAGCCTCTCGGCGTTGCAGCGGGGATCAGCCGTCCCGGGGCCTGGGCACCGCCTCCTGTGCCCACGGTCCGGCGGCCAGGTACGCCAGGGCGCGCAGCCCGGGCATGAACGCGTACGTGCCGCCGCGAACGCGCGTGAAGGTGGGGAGGCCGAGCAGGCGGTGGCGGACGGGGACGGCCGGGACCGGGAACAGGCCCGTGCCCGGGGCGTGGGCTCCCACGAGGGGGTCGGGGCTGTCCTGGAGGCCTGCAAAGGCCGGGTTGTTCAGCCAGGTGTGCTGGACGAACTCGAACTGCCGGCTGATGTTGGCGTTGAGGCAGAGGAAGTGCAGGCCACGCTCGGCGTCCCCGCCGTCCTGCGCTGCCGGGCCGTACTGCCGACCGCGGCGGATCAGCCGGTGCCGGTTGTTGACCTTCAGCGAGGCGTCGCTGCCCGGGCAGGGGTCGAGCGAGTCACGGGGGTTCGCGCGGCGCACGTGGGCGGCGACCGGGCAGCCCAGGCCGAGGGCGTCACCGTCGCGGTGGTACCGGAAGCTGTTGTCCACCGGTCCGGCGGGGACGTCGACCTCGGGGCTGACCGTCAGGGACGTGCCACTGCGCCAGCGTCCGACGATCTTCGCCGCCACCAGGTCGCGCGGCAGCCCGGTCCGGGCCGCCCACCGGTCCACGTGCTCCCGGAAGGCGGCGACGTCCTGCGCCAGGGTGCGGACCACCAGGTAGGTGCCGTTGCGGCCGAGGTCCACCTTGTCCCGGGCGTCCGGGGCCGACGGCAGCAGCCCCCCGGGGTCAGCTGTGGCGGGCAGGAGGGGTCGGCTGGTGTAGCGCCCGTAGGCGTTCGGGTGGCCGAGCAGGAACTCGCCGAGGGCGACATCGCCGTCCTGGGCGTTGCCGTGCAGTCCGGCGACCGCGGGCTGCGAGATCCCGTCGGCGAACCCGTGGTGGTCGTGGGGGGTCAGCGTCGAAGTGGCGAGGACGGCGACCTCGGCGACCCCGTCGGTGCCGGCCGCCGATCGCACGTCCTCGTGCACGGAGTCCAGCTCCACGGTCGTGGCGGCGTAGAGGAGCAGCAGGATGTCCACGCGCGGGTTGCGCGGTCCGCCCCACGCCCAGCCCGCAGGATCGTGCTCGCCCGCGTCGCCGAGGAACGCGCTCCGGCTGGGGGTGGCCATCCCCCCGGTGAACTCCAGCGAGAACAGCTCCAGAGCCGGACGGGGGAGGCCCAGGTGCGCCAGACCCGTGTGCGTGATGGCCAGGTTGAGTGCCCGAGCCGCATGGGTGCCGGACGTGCTGGTCACCTGCGGCAGCAGCCGGGACAGCAGCGCTCGTCCGGCGGCCTCGTCGTCGATCCGGACGCCCACGAACCGCGCCTCGGGGAGGCGGCCGTAGCCGCTGCCCACGAGGCCCTGTACATCTGCGCGGTCGAGCTCCCCGCGGTCGCGGGTGGCCCGGGCCACGACGGGGCCTCGCGCGACGGCCGGGGTGGAGGTGGTGCTGCTGGGCGAGCCCATCTGCGGTCCTCCTCGAGGACGGGACGCGGTACGGAGGCTGCTCAGAGCAGGGCCAGCCACTCGCGGGCCTGCTCGTCGGACAGGGAGCGCTGGGCGAGGCCCCGGCGGATGGCGGAGTCGATGCCGACGTTCAGCGCGGTGAGCCCCTCGTAGGCGGAGTACCAGACGTGGTTGAGCGCCTGGCGGTTGCGCAGGTAGTTCTTGAAGAGCTCCTCCTCACGGGCACCCCGCCAGAGGAGCAGGACGGTCGGTGGGTAGCCGGTCCCGTTGCTGAAGATCGCGTTGAGCCCCCAGGCGACCTTGTCGATGAAGTCGTCCATGTAGCTCTCGAGGCTGCCGTCGTAGGTGCTCACGAATGCCACACGCCCCGGGGACAGGTAGACCCATCGGGCGAAGTGGATGGTCTTCACGCCCGCGAGGCTGCCGCGGTTGAGGACGTGCCGGACGGCGTAGCTGATCGCGAACAGGACCGCGCGGGCCAGCCCGGCGCGGAACCGGCCGGGCTTGAGGAACCCGACGGCGGTGAATGCGTTGTGGGCGACGCGGTCCTCGCTGGCCCGCAGCCGCTCGACGGCAGCGGGGTCGGGGCGCCGCCGATCCGGGACGTCCCGCATCTCGTGCAGTCGCAGGGCGACGGCCACGAGGGGCAGGGACATCAGGAGCAGCGGGGACAACAGCACGAGAACCAGGAGCACCGCCACCCGGTGGACCAGCTCCCTGCCGCGCCACCACAGCGGAGGCCGTGGCGCGGGGACGGCGCCGAATCGCAGCTGCGGGTCGGTGAGGGCGTGGCGGCGCAGAACTGCGTGGACCCCAGCGGGCGCCAGGCCGGCGACCTCGGCGCGGTGCTCGTCCAGGTACGCCTCGAGGCCTTGTCGCAGGCGCGCCTCGGCGAGCACCTGGGGGGCGCCCCGGCCGACCGTGTTGACGTAGAAGGCCGCTTCGGGGACGCGGTGCGCCTGTAGCCAGGCCGTCCTGCTCGCCGGATCAGGCCATGCGGGGTAGTCGGAGCAGCAGGAGAAGGCCCGGTCGATGCCCTCGCTCGACACGTCCGCCAGGGCGCGCAGGTGCGCGTCCGCGGAACCGTCGACGTCGGCGGTGTAGAGCAGGCAGGGGGCGACCTGTCCTCCGTTCGGGTCGTCGGTCCCGTCAAGAAACAGGAGTCGCGCGAAGTGCAGGCCGGCGTGCTGCTCGAAGGCCAGGGCCGCACGCCCAGGTCCCGCCAGGTCGGCCAGGGCGGCCCTCACCCGTTCCGTCTGCGCGGGCGGCACCGGCGCCAGGAGGGTGACCGCGGACTGGTACGGCATCTCGCGCCTCACTGCTGCCGGAGGGTGAACCACCCGGCCCGCCTCCGCCACAACCAGGCGAGCCCGAGGTAGAGGTCGGGGGCCACCAGCCGGATCTCGTCGCGCACCATCCGGGCGACCAGGGACGTCTTCGAGTAGTCGATGAGGACGCAGTCCTCCCCGTCCACCCAGCTGCCGTCGTGCGAGAGTCGCGCCTTGATCGTCCGGATCCCGAACGGCCCGATGAGGTTCTCCAGGGACCGGGCGGAGTCGTCGGTGACCTTTCCCTGCCAGAAGACGAGGCGGACCACCGTTGCCAGGAGACCGCAGATTCGGCTCCCCGGGAACGGCAGTGCCGTGCCGGGCAGCCGGCCACGGGGGATCGCGCCCGCGGGGCTGGACCGGAAGAGGAGATCCAGCTCACGGTTGTCCATCTGTCTGAGAGCCCGCTCGTCCAGGGCGTCGGCAACAGCCGTCCGGGCGCTCCTCGTTCTCACGACAGCCTCCAGGGGGGAAGGTCACAGGATTCAGGCGAAGACTTCGGCGCCCGTGGGTTCGTGGTGCTCGACGCCGTTGAGCTGCTGGCGCAGACGGCTCTGCTCCCGGTACAGGGCCTTCCGGCTGCGGTTGATCCCTCCGAGCGGGCGGTGGTCCGGCAGCGAGTGCCACGGGTTGACGCTCAGGACGTCGGCGAAGTCGAGTTGCGCCAGAGACGCGAACTCCTGCTCCCGGAGGATGCCCTGGGCGAGGTCGTCCGGTAGTCCGGAGAGGACGCGGAACTCGGCTCGTACCACGCCGTAGGTCCTCGCGTTCGCTCCCCGTTCGACCTTGCGCGTCGAGTAGCGCTGCAGCACGTTCTGGCGGAACACCTCGATGATCCGCGCCGTCATGGCCGGCTCATCCGGGTGGATGCGCTCTTCGGCCGACCCCAGGTGCAGGTTCTGGCGGGACACGTTCTTGAGGAACTGCACGACCGACCGGATCAACCGGGCGGCGAACTCTCCGGGCCGCCGGCTGACGAGAGGTTGCCGCCGCGCGACCGCGGCCACCCCGAACAGCGTGGCGCCGAGGAACGGGAGCGGCCCGCTGCCCAGCGTCGAGTCCGCCAGCGACGCAGCGACCGACCGACCGCGTGAGCCCGCGGGCCCGAGCGGTCCGGGGCCTGTGCGACCTGCCGGACCCAGCGGTGAACGACCGGAGTCCTCCGGGGGTCCGGCGGCCTGGCGCCTGTCGGGCGGTGAGCTTGATGCTCTGTCAGTCACGGCTCTCCACCCCCCCCTCGACGGCCTGCCGGGCATCGTGGCCTCCGGGCGTCACCGTGCCGTGACGAGCGCGTCAACGGCCGCCCCCCGTGCCACCGAGCCTGCAGCGCACGGGGGTCCGGATCGGCGTCGCGCGCAGGCGCCGACCGGCACGGCGGGACCGCGGTCACGTCTCGGCTCGCCTCCTCCAGCATCAAGGGGCGGCCGTAGGTGTGAAGTGACCCCCGTCGGCTGAACGCGCTGTTCAGCCAGCGGGGTCACTTCACCTCGTCCTGTTCGGGGGTTGCCCGACGTCCTTGATGAGGACGGCATGGTGGACCCGGCGCGGGTTCGGGCCGTCGCCCAGGACCTGATCGCCGCTCGGCCGGGGTTGGCCCGTTCGTCTCGGCCAGCTCGGCGAGCCAGGCGGAGATCGCGTGCAGGGTCAGTTCGTCGAGCAGCGGCTGGCGGCCGCGGTCGGTGAGCCAGCCGCTGAAGTAGACGACGGACTGGTTGTAGAGCTCGATCGTCCGCGGCGCCTTCGGGGCGGCCCGTAGGTGTCGCCGGAAGGACGCCAGCAGGTCCTCGAGCCAGATGGTCACGGCGGCAGGTGACCGGGCGAGTTAGGGGTGTGCTAGCTGCCCAGCGACCGCAGACTCACTCGTCCTCGCCGGTAGGCCGCTTGGCGGGCTCGGCTGCACCCGCATCGGCTCACCCGGCATCTTCGGTGAGCGGGACCCGGTAGCGCTGTTGAAAGCGATGAAACCGCAGGTCGCGCGTGAGCGTCAGTGGGTGGGCTATCGGGCGAGTTCTCGCGCCCAAGATTCGCGCGGACAGACACGCCGTGCCGCGTCGACCGACGTTCACGGGAGCCAGGTTCGCTGCGACACGAACGCGCGACGGGCAGGCGTCCTGCAGTCGCGGGGGAGCGGGGAACGGCTTGCCCGCGGGGAGACGTCTACTGCGCTTGGTCCTTGTCGGGCCGGTCGCAACACGAGGCCGGGGTTCACCGAAAGCTCGAGTCACAGCCGTGACGTCACCCGCCGTCCAGGACGTCACCCGAGCCAGCGTTGCCATCGAGAGGGCTCGGGTTCACGCGCCGGCTCCTCGCCCAGCGCGCGGGCAGCCTCGGCGATGTCGTCCGCGGTGAGCGTCGTTACGTCGGCACGGTCGAGCGAATCTACGCTCCGGTCCTCGTCGCGCGTCAGCCGCAGAGCCTGGCGGTTGAGAGCCTGTTCGAACAGCGTGCGGGCGAAGCGCGCGTTGCCGGACTCCTCACCGGGGCGGAGGCCACCGAGGATGCGGCGGAGCGTCACTTCGGCGCCAGGCTCCAACGCGTACTCGTGCTGGGCCAGGATGATTGCGAAGATCGCTTCGAGTTCGTCCGTCGAGTAGTCGGGGAACCTGACTTCGCGAGCGAACCGGGAGCGGAGGCCGGGGTTCGAGAGCAGGAACGACTCCATCAGCCGGGGATAGCCGGCCACGATCACCACGAGGCGATGGCGGTGATCCTCCATGCGCTTGAGCAGGACCTCGACCGCCTCGGGCCCGAAGTCCAGCCGGCCGTCGCCCTCGGGGGCCAGCGAGTAGGCCTCGTCGATGAACAGGACGCCGTCGAGTGCCCGGCGGATCACGCGGTCGGTTTTGATCGCCGTCGCACCGACGTACTGTCCGACCAGAGCGGCCCGATCGACCTCCACCAGGTGGCCCTTCTGCAGCAAGCCGACCGCCCGGTACATCTCGGCCAGGAGCCGCGCCACCGTGGTCTTGCCCGTGCCCGGGTTTCCGAGGAACACCAGGTGCTGGGATGTCGCCACCTCGGGCAGGCCGTGCGTCTTGCGGCGCGCCTGCACTTGCAGGAAGGCGACGAGCGCTCGCACCTGCTCCTTCACTGTCTCCAGTCCAACGAGCGCATCGAGTTCCGCCTGCAGCGCTGAGAGCGGCCGAGCCGGCCCGGGGCGGCCGCCGAAGAGGTCGCTCACCAGGTCGTCCACACCCCGCAGACCGGGGCGCGGAAGTTGATCGCCCAGGCGACCGACGGTCTCACGCAGGTCGTCGAGTGGCTTGCGCTTGGAAGCCATGCCCGGAGCCTAGGGGCCACGGAGGCGGAGGATCCGTCGTGAGGGCCCAGGAGTTGGTCGTCGGTGGGGTCGATCACCGCCCACCGCAGCCCTGGTTCGGCGAGCTGACCGGTTCGCCTGGGGCGGTGGTGGGCAGCGGGGACTGCCCAGGGTTTGGGTGACTGCTTGCCTGTGAGGCTGCGGCCTTGGGCTTCGCTGGAAGGACCAAGGCGCGTCACCCAGTTGCGTCGGCCCGTTGATCCGGCGCCGTTGCCCAGGAGGGTCGCGCTGGTCCTCGCCCGTTGGCGCACCAGCACAGTTCCCTGACTCTGCCGCCAGCTCTGAGGGGCACCTCTCAGCGTGGCGGCGCCGTACGGACTGCCGACGGCCAGGGGGTGAAAGGCGTGATCGGTCGCCTCGGCTGCTCGGTCGTGGTCGGGACATCAGGTGAACAAGCGTCGTGCGCCCGTCCCCAGCTCT
The DNA here is from genome assembly GCF_051383655.1 of Geodermatophilus sp. CPCC 205761. NCBI lineage: Bacteria > Bacillati > Actinomycetota > Actinomycetes > Geodermatophilales > Geodermatophilaceae > Geodermatophilus > Geodermatophilus sp. CPCC 205761. The sequence continues at coordinate 153,520 of NZ_JALPKQ010000003.1, read as the reverse complement.
TGCGAGCGCCGCCGTTGATCAAGCGGTCAGGCGTCTTCGCTGGTCAGTCTCCTGGCGCGGCTGGGCTGGACCCGCATCGGCTCGCCAGGCATCTTCGGGTAGTCCGGGGGATAGGGCAGGTCGCCCAGGCCGGCGTCCTTCTCCTGCCGCTCGGCGAGCTCCAGCAGCGGCTCGATGCCGAACGCGTGGTCGGCCAGCGTGGCGTGCTTGTCCCCGACCTCCTTGAAGCGGGCCGGCATGGTCAGGACGTCGAAGTCGAACGGCGTGACGTCGGGCAGCTCGTCCCAGTCCAGGGGCGCGGAGACCGGCGCGTGCGGCTTGGGCCGGATCGAGTACGCCGAGGCGATCGTGCGGTCCCGGGCCATCTGGTTGTAGTCGATGAAGATCTTCTCGCCGCGCTCCTCCTTCCACCACGACATCGTCACGCGGTCGGGGAGGCGCCGCTCCAGCTCCCGGCCGAACGCGATGACCGCCCGGCGCACCTCGGGGAAGGTCCAGCGGGGCTGGATCGGCACGTAGATGTGCACCCCGCGGCCGCCGGAGGTCTTCGGCCAGCCCTGCATGCCGAACTCCGCCAGCAGCTCGCGCACGTGCGGGGCGACCCACACCGCGTCGGAGAAGTCGGTGCCCGGCTGCGGGTCGAGGTCGATGCGGATCTGGTCGGGGGACTCGACGTCGGTCTTGGACACCGGCCACGGGTGGAAGGTCAGCGTGCCGAGGTTGGCGCACCAGGCGACGACGGCGACCGAGTCGGGCGCGATCTCGTCCGCCGTCCGGCCACTGGGGAAGGTGATGTGCGCGGTCGGCACCCAGTCGGGGGCGTTCTTGGGCACCCGCTTCTGGTAGAAGGCGTCGCCGGTGTTGTCCACGCGGGTCGAGATGCGGGCTCCCTCGAACACACCCCCGGGCCACCGCTCGAGCGTCGTCGGCCGGTTCCGCAGCGCGTTCAGGATGCCGTCGCCCACGCTGATGAAGTACTCGACGACGTCGATCTTCCGGATCCCGCGCTCGCCGAAGTACGGCTTCTCCGGACTGGAGACCCGCACCTCCCGCCCGTCCACCTGCAGCACGACGGCGTCCTTCGCCGACGCCATCACCGACCCGACCCGTGGCTCGTCACCCGGGCACCCTAGGACGAACCCCCGTCAGAGCGGGCAGGTCGTCCCCTCCGCGGGCACCGTCAGGTCGATCAGGTACGCGTTGACCGCCCCGTTGACGCAGTCGGTCTTCGGGTAGGCGGTGTGCCCCTGGCCCTGCCAGGTGAGCAGCACGGCGGACTCGAGGTCCTCGGCCAGGTCCACCGCCCCGGGCAACGGCGTGACCGGGTCACCGGAGTTGCCGACGACGAGGATCGGCGCCGCCCCCTGGGCGTCCCGCTCGGGCAGCGGCGTCCGCTCGGCCTCCCACACCGTGCAGGTGTAGAGGCTGGCCGCGGCGCCGGCGCCGAACAGCGGATACCGCTGACCCCAGTCGGCGGCCAGTGCCCGGATGTCCTCCTCCGCCAGCTCCTGGCCGGGGTCGCGGTCGGCGCAGGTGATCGCGATGTTGGCGTCGATCAGGTTCGAGAAGGTGCCGTCCTGCAGCCGGCCGTAATAGGTGTCGGCCAGCGAGAACAGCGCCTGCGAGTCGCCCTGCGCCGCGGCGGCCAGGCCCTGCGCCAGCTGCGGCCAGGCGGTGGTGCTGTAGAGCGCGGCCTGGATGGCGGTCATGATCACGCCGGGAGTGGCCTGCCGTGTCTCACCTGCGCGGGCGCTGGGGATCGGGGCCGCGCCGGCCTGGGCCAGCAGGTCGTTGACGAACCCCCGCGGGTCGCCACCCAGGGGGCAGCCGGCGATCAGCTGCGTGCAGTTGGCCGCGAAGGCGTCGAACCCGGCCTCGAACCCGGCCGCGCCGGCCTCGGCGTCGGCCCGCTGGTCGGCGTCCGGGTCGACCGCGGCGTCGAGCACGAGCGCCCGCACCCGGTCGGGGAACAGCTCGGCGTAGGTCGATCCCAGCGTGGTGCCGTAGGAGTAGCCGAGGAAGGTCAGCTGCTCGTCGCCGAGTCCCTGGCGCAACAGGTCCATGTCCCGGGCGGTGGCGGTGGTGCTGAACGTGCCCAGCGCGTCCCCGTACTCCTCGGCGCACCCGTCGGCGGCCTCCTGGGTCAGCGTGAAGACCGCGTCGAGCTGCTCCTCCGAGACCGGGCGCGGCTCGGCGGCGATCATGCGGTCCTTGAGCTCGTCGGGGATGCACTCGACCGGCGTCGACAGCGCCACGCCCCGCGGGTCGAAGCCGACGAGGTCGAAGCGGCGCAGCACGTCCTCGGGGAGGGTCAGCGCCCGCCCGATCGCGGCGTCCGCGCCGGAGGCACCCGGGCCGCCGGGGTTGAGCAGGAGCGAGCCGATGCGGTCGGTCTGGCCGGCCAGCCGCGCGCGGACCAGGAAGATCGGCATTGTCGCGCCGTCGGGCTCGTCGTAGCTGATCGGGACCTCGGTCCGGCCGCACTCGAAGGTGAGCGGCCGCTCGCTGCCCGGCCGGCCGGCGACCAGCGGCTGGATCTGGTCGTTGCAGTCGGTCCAGGTGATGTCCGCCGCCTCCGGCTCGGCCGGTGGTGAGGACTCCGTCGCCGGGGACGACTCCGGCGCGGTCGAGTCGGAGAACGAGGTGCAGCCGGAGACCGCCACGAGCAGCGCGGAGGCTGCGGCGACGAGGCCGGGGGACAGGCGCATGATCACGAGCGTATGAGTCGGGACGCCGCCCCGCACCGAGTTGTCCGCCGGGTCACAGCTCCCGGCGGCGGGCCGTCACTGGTCGACGGTGACGTCGGCGAAGGGGACGTACGGCTCCGCCCACGGGAAGACGACGAAGAGCAACAGCGCGCTCACCGCAACCACGAGCACGAGGGAGAGCAACGTCTTGGCGGCGGTGCCGCCCGGCAGGTGCCGCCAGATCCAGGTGTACACGGTCGGTCGTCCTCACTCTCCGCGCAGTGCCGGCGGACCGGCAGGGGCCTCGGCGCGGGCGATCGGCGCACCGTCGAGGACGGCGTGCACGATCAGCCGCTGCCGCGCGGAGTACTCGGGGTGGCAGGTGGTCAGCGTCAGGTACGCGCCGGTCGTCGGGCCGTCGTCCACGCCGCCGGGGGTGGGGGCGATCACCGAGACGTCGCTCGGCGACACGATGTGCTGGCCCGGCACGGGGCCGCCGGCCGGGTCCCCGGTCACGGGGTCGCCGAGGACGCGGTAGACGAACCAGCTGTCGGCGGTCTCCACGACGATCGGGTCACCGGGGCGCATCTCGTCGAGCTCCAGGAACGGCGACCCGCGGCCCACCCGGTGGCCGGCGACGGCGAAGTTGCCCTGCTCGCCGGGCATCGCGGTGCCGGTGTAGTGGCCGGGACCCTGCTCCAGGTCCTCGGCGGCGGTGCCCTCGACGACGGCGCGGGCGTAGTCCTCGCCCAGCCGCGGGATGTGCAGGAACGCGAACGCCTCGCCGGAGGTCAGCTCGGTCGGCACGGCCCGGTCGGCGGGCGTCGCCCGGCTCCACTCCTCGCGCAGGTCGGTGGTGAGCTCCTCCTGGGCGGCGGCGCTCTGGAGGTCGGTCACCCACAGCTCGTAGACGACGAAGAGCAGCAGCACGAAGCCGACGGTGAGGAACGCCTGGCCCACACCGCGGGCCGTCGTCCGCACCAGGTCTCCCGCGCGATTCGACACGGGTGGTGACTCTAGGTCGCGAAACGGCTCCGCCGGGTCCGCGACAGGCCGGTCACCCCGCGAAGACCTCGGCCAGGTCGTACCTCACCGGCACCTCCAGCTGGTCGTAGGTGCAGCTGCGCGGCTCCCGGTCGGTGCGCCAGCGGAGGAAGTGGCCGGTGTGCCGCAACCGGCGCCCCTCGAGCTGGTCGTACTTGATCTCGATCACCAGCTCCGGGCGCAGCGGCACCCAGGAGAGGTCCTTGCCGGCGTTCCAGCGGCTCTGCGCCCCCGGCATGCGGTGCTCGCCGTCGCCGTTGGTCTCGGCGTTCGCCCAGTCCTGCCAGGGGTGCCCCGCGAGCGCGTCGGCCCGGTAGGGCGCCAGCTCCTCCACCAGCTCGGCCCGCCGGGCCATCGGGAAGGACGCCGCGACGCCGATGTGCTGGAGATCCCCGGCGTCGTTGTAGAGGCCGAGCAGGAGCGATCCCACCACCGGGCCGCTCTTGTGCCAGCGGAAGCCGGCGACCACGCAGTCGGCGGTGCGCACGTGCTTGACCTTGGTCATCAGCCGCTGGTCGGGGCCGTAGGGCAGGTCCGCGGGCTTGGCGACGACGCCGTCGAGCCCGGCGCCCTCGAACTCCTGGAACCAGCGCTGCGCGATGCCGGCGTCCTGCGTGATGGCGGTGACGTGGACCGACTCGGTGCCCGCGCCGATGACCTCGCGCAGCCGGGCCTGCCGCTCGCCGAACGGGGTCTCCATCAGCGAATCGTCGCCGATCGCCAGCAGGTCGAAGGCCACGAAGGACGCCGGGGTCTGCTCGGCCAGCAGCGTGACCCGCGACTCGGCCGGGTGGATCCGCTGCAGCAGCGCCTCGAAGTGCAGCCGGTCGCCCTGCGGGACGACGATCTCGCCGTCGACCACGCAGCGCTCGGGCAGTGCGGCCTTCACCGCCTCGACCACCTCCGGGAAGTACCGGGTGAGCGGGCGCTCGTTGCGGCTGCCGAGCTCCACCTCGTCGCCGTCGCGGAAGACGATGCAGCGGAAGCCGTCCCACTTGGGCTCGTAGAACAGTCCCTCGGCGGTGGGCAGCTTGGTCGACGCCTTGGCCAGCATCGGCTTGACCGGCGGCAGCACGGGCAGGTCCATGCCGGTCAGTCAAGCAGTCCGATCGCCTGTCGGGACGGCGGAACGGCCGGGCGGTCGACCTGGATGAACACGGTCGCGTCGTCCTCCGGTGGGGCGGGGTCCGCCGTGGACGTGGTGTGGCGGACGCGCGCCGGGCGCGGTCCCGGTGAGACGGCGATGACGGCGCACACCAGGACGACGAGCATGCCCGCGCCCTTCGGCGACTGCAGGATCGCCGCCGTCCGGCCCAGGTTGGCGACGCTGAACGAGAGCTCGCCGCGGACGGCGGAGGCGGGGACGGCGTCGATGTCCGGGGCGTTGTTGGCGTCGCCCTGAGTGGTGAAGACCGGCGTGCCGGTGGACGTGTCGACGCCGATGATGCGGTGGGTCACGAGGGCGGGGGAGCCTGGCGTCTGCTGGAAGGTGATGACGTCGCCCACCTGCAGCGTCGCCGGGTCCTCCACCGGCTCGGTGAAGACCATGGCGCCGACCGGCAGCCCCGGCGTCATGCTGCCGCTGAGGACGGCCAGCGCCTGACCCCCGGTGATCATCGGGTAGGCGACGAGCCCCAGCGCCGCCCCCGTTCCGGCGAGCAGTGCCGCGCCGAGCACCCAGGAGACGAGCCGGCGCAGCGTGTGGACCGCTGCGCTGCCGCTGGGTGCCGGGGTGGGGGCGGAGGAGGGCACGCTCCGATGCTCCCTGCCACGCTCGGCCCCGACATCATCGATTTTGTCGATGTGCGCCTTCTTGTCCCGCACGAGCATGGGCACGTGCGTCGACCCCTCCCCGCCCTCGGTGCCGTGCTCGTCACGGCCGCCGTGCTGGCCACGCCCGGCACCGCGATGGCCAGCGAGCCGCTGGCCCCCGGGGGCAGCCAGACGCTCGACGTCTCGTTGCCCGCGGAGTGGGCCTCCGGTGTCGACCGGCTCGGCGTCTCCGTCACCTCGCTCACCCAGTTCGAGAACGACTGCGTCGAGCCGGAGACCGAGTCCGGCGACGACTCCTGCGGCGACGAGGAGGGCGAGCTGGCCGACTTCCTGGAGGCCACGGTCGCCGGTGGGGTGGACGGCGACGCCGGCTGCCAAGCCATGCCCACGGGTGTGACGCTCGACCTGCTCGACGGAGAACCGAGCGCGTTCGACGTCGACGGTGTCGACTGCCTGGTGCTGCGCCTGGAGTTCCCGGACGGCGGGTCACGGGACCCGGACAACCGGGCCCAGTCCGACAGCATCAGCTTCAGCCTCGCCGTCGTCGGCCGGGAGAAGCTCACCGGCCGGCCCTCGAGCGGCGACGTCGAGGCGACCCCGTCCGCGGACCCCGCCGGCGATGCGACCTCCGGAGGCGCGACGTCCGGGAACACGGCCGCTGCCGGCGGGGGAGCGGTCCCCGCTGCGGGCGCGCCGACCGGCACCGGTACGACGACCGCGCAGGGCGGCACGCCCGGTGGTGCAGCGGGTGGTGCAGCGGCAGCGGGCGCCGGCGCTCCGGCCGGCGCTGCCGCGCCTGCCGACGCAGGGGGCGGCGTCGAGGCGGAAGGACCGGTCCTCGGACGGGTGGACACGCCCGTCACCGTCGACGACGGCGGGGTCGCCGTGGCGACGGAGTCGGCCTCGACCTCCCTCGTCGGCCAGGCCCTCGCCTGGGGCAGCATGTTCCTGGGCGCGGTCGTCCTCGGCGGCCTGGTCTTCCTGGTGGTGCGCCGCCGGCGTCTGGGGCGTGCCGCGTGAGGCGCCGCACCGCGCTCGGGCTGGGCGGCGTGACCGCGGCGACGGCGCTGCTGCTCGGCCTCGGCGGCACGACCGCCCTGCTCAGCGACACCACCTCCGTCTCGACTGTGGCCGGCGCCGGATCGCTCACCCTGACCGGCCCGTCGAGTCACGCGCGCGAGGAACTGCCCAGCGGCACCGCGGTGACGATCCCGCTGCACGCCGAGCTGACCCGCGGCACGTCGGTCGCGCTGCAGGTATCCCTGGTCGAGAAGCCGGGCGCGAACCCCTGCCCGGTCGGTGTGGTCCTGACCATCGACGTGCCCTCCGGGACCTGGCCGCAGCCGGTCGACCTCTGCGACCTGGCTCCGGACGACGAGGGCGAGCGGCCGGTGACCTTCCTCGTGGTCGACGACCTGCCGACGTCGGCCGACCTGTCCCTCAGCGTGCTGGCCACGGCAGACCCGGCCGTGGCCGACGTGGCGTGGCCGGGCGCGCTCCGGTTCACGCTGCGGCACACGGTCGACGGCTTCAGCGACCAGGTGGACGTGCCGGTCCTCGTGACCTCACCGCCCCGGCAGGTCGTCCTCCCGCCGGTCGCGCAGAACCCCTCCGGCTCCTCTCAGGGAAACGGCAACGGGAACGCCGGTGGCAACGGGAACACGGGCAGCAACGGCAACCCCGGCAGCAATGCGAACACGGGCAGCAACGGGAAGCCAGGCGGCAACGAGAAGCCAGGCAGCAGCGAGACCGCCGGTCGGGCCGGTGCGAGCGTCACCGGCAACAGCGACCCGGTGACGGAGCAGCCGGCGCCCGACGACACCGTGACGGACGAACCGGCCGTCACCGTCCCGGGTGGGACGACGACGGCCACGACCACCGGCTGAACCCGCCTTCCCGCCGGGAGGCGGCGCGCGGCTCCCGGCGACTCAGGCGGTCGGTGCGGAGAGGTCGAGCCAGCCGGACCGCCGCGCCAGCGCGACGGCCTGCAGCTGCGAGGTGACCTCCAGCTTCGTCAGCACGGCGCGGATCTGGGTGCGCACGGTGGCCTCGCTGACGTGCGCAGTGGCGGCGATGGTGGCCGCCGGCATGCCAGCGGCCAGGCAGCGCAGCACCTCGGCCTCGCGGGCGCTCAGCTGCCGGAACGGCGCCAGCCGTGAGGACTCCTCGGCGCGGGCCCTCCGGGCGGCTGCCAGGAGGTCCTGACGACGGCCCTCGGACAGCACGGGCCGGCCCTCCCGGACCGCGGTCACCACCTCGAGGAGGTCGTCCAGCCCGGTGTCCTTGGGCAGCACGGTCACCGCGCCCCGCTCGACGGCGGTGCCCCAGGTGCCGTCACCGGTCTCGCCGGTGACCACGACGACCCGGCACCCGGCGGCCGTCAGCGGCCCGACCAGGTCCAGGCCGTCGATCGGCACGTCGTCCACGCCCGTGCCCAGCCGCAGGTCCAGGAGCACCGTCGCCGGTGCGGCGGCGGCACAGGTCTGCTCGATCTCGGCCGCCGAACGCGGCGGCACCCGGGACGCGGGGATCCCGGCGGCTCGCAGCCCGATCTCGATCGACTGCGCGAAGAGCGAGTGGTCGTCGACGAGAAGGACCGGTTCCGTCACCCAGCCAGCTTCAGCGGAACCCCCGGGTTGCGCATCCCGGCCGTCGAGCCGGACTGCGACAGCTCGACGACCGCCGCGGTCGGAGCCGGCGAGTGCAGCGGCAGCCGCAGCACGAAGCGGGTCCCGACCGTCGCGTCCTCGGCGACGAGGTCGCCGCCGTGCCGGCGGGCGAGGTCGCGGGAGATCGCGAGGCCCAGCCCCTCGCCCGGGCTGCCGGAGCGGCGGGCGCCGGCCTCGAAGGCGGCCGCCCGGCGGGCTGCCGGCAGGCCCGGACCGTTGTCGGCGACGGTGACGGTGAGGTGGTCGCCGACGTCGACGCTGACCCTGCACAGCGCTCCTGGTGCGTGCACCAGCGCGTTGCCGAGCAGGTTGCCGAGGATGACCGCCAGCGCGTCGCCGTCGACGACGACCGGCGCCTGCTCCGACGGCGCCCAGCTCACCCGGAGGCCGCGCTCGCGGTGGCCGATCACCAGGGCGCGGACCAGCCCGTCGAGGTCGACACTGCTCACCGACGGCGGCCGGTCGGGCAGCCGCAGCATCCGCTCCAGCCGGGCCAGCTCGACGGCCACGGACTCCTCGAGGTCGGCCCGGGCCGCGGCGTCGGCCGGCAACGCGAGGTGCCGGACGGCGGAGGAGCCGGCGCGGATGCCCGCGACCGCGGCCCGTGCATCGTGCAGGCAGCCGCGGACCTGCTGCAGCTGCCGCTCGTGGCCGGCGAGCTGCTCCAGCAGGCCGGCGACGTAGCGCTCCTGGCCCGCCAGGGCGTCCGCGAGGCCACGCGCGGCGTTGTCGAGCGCGACCAGCGCCACGAGCAGGAGCCCGAGGTCGAAGACGGTCTGCACCTCGGTGGTGGTGGCCGGCAGGACCGAGGGAAGGCCGCTGAGCGCCGTGAGCACCCCGACGGCGAGACCGATGACGGCGAGGGTCCGCGCGGACCGGCGGTCCCGGGCGCCGAGCGGGTCGATCCGCCAGGCGGCGACGGTGACGGCCAGCCACGGGGCCCCGGCCAGCAGGTAGGCCGCCGGCACCGTCGCCCACGCAAGCGCGGGCCACGGGCCGACCACGGCCACCAGCGCGAGGGTGGTGCCGGCGACCAGCAGGGCGGTCAGGCTGATGACGACGGCCCGCTGCAACCGCGGCCGGGTAACGGGATCGGTGAAGGCGCGGAGGCTGACGACCGCCGCCCACGCGACCACGCACAGGCCCGCGGCGGTGGCGGCGGCCGGCCAGCGCTGGTCCAGGAGCGCGTTCACCGCGATCACGGCGGGGAGCTGGAGTCCCAGGAGGACCAGGCCCATGCCGGTCTGCCAGCTGGCTCCCGTGCCGGTCACGCGCCAGCGGACCAGGAAGCCGGCTCCCGCGGCGAACAGGCCCAGGACGCCGAGCACGACGAGGACCGTGTGCCTGGCCCGGTCGTTGGCCAGCGCAAGGACCGCGATCAGGGCGACGACCGCCGCCAGGCGTCCGGTCGAGAGCCGGGCCCACGTGCCGCGCAATGCGTCGGCGAGAGTGCCCTCGCTTGTTGCCGTCCTCATCCGTCCCGCGTCCCCGTTCACAGAACTGGCCGTTCTCGTGTGGGGAGCACACCACAGGAACCGCGCGCGAGGAGCAGGGAAGTGGCGAGTGCGCCGCGCGTGCCCAGTGTGACGGAGGGGTCACGCGACGAAGTCAATCAACAGTTCTGACGATGCTGCCAGGGTGGCAGGAACCGAGTCTTGAGTCGTTCGCCGCGCAGACGTCCGGCGAGAACCGTCGTTCCGACGGGGACACCGACAGGAGACACCCGTGAAGAAGATCGCCCTCACCGCCGCCGCCATGGGCGGCACCGCCCTCATCGCTTTCGGCGCCAGCGGCACCTTCGCCGCGTTCCAGGACACCAGTGCCCTCCGCAACGAGGCTGGTGCCGGCACGCTCGTGCTCGACAGCAATACGCAGTCGAAGGCCGCCGCCCTGAACGTCGCCAAGATGCAGCCGGGCGAGGGCGCCACGTACTCCTACTTCGTGCGGAACGGCGGGAACCTCCCCGGCGTGATCAGCGCCGGCTTCGTCGTGGACGACCAGGAGAAGGGTTGCCTCCCCGTGGAGGACCGCGCCGGGGACAAGACCTGCGGTGACAAGGATGGCGAGTTCGCCGACTTCGCCAAGGTGACGGTGAAGTACATCCCGAGGGCAACCGCGGCGACCTGCACCCCGACGGCGACCGGGGGCGTCGACCTGTACACGGGCACCCTGGCCTCGCTGGCCACCTTCACCGTGCCGTCCCCCACCCTGAACCCGAACGAGGCGCACTGCGTCGTCGTCCAGATGACGCTCGAGGACGCGGGCAACATCAACCAGGTGCAGGGCGACGCCGCCGCATTCACGGCGAACTTCACGCTGAAGCAGACGGTCTGAGCACCACGACGAGCACCCGCGAGGGCGGTCCGGGATCTCCCGGGCCGCCCTCGCGGCGTTTCAGGGCCCAGCGCTTGAACAACGCGGGGAACGGGCGTCCGCGAGCAGACTGGGTGACGTGACCACGTCCGTCGAGGTGCACGAGGCGAAGGCGCAGTTCTCCCGGTTGCTCGACAGGGTCGCTGCGGGCGAAGAGGTGGAGATCACCGACCGGGGCCGGGTGGTGGCCCGGCTCGTCGGGCCGGCTCGCCGGACACCGAACTTCGGCTTCGACCGCGGCCGGGTCTGGATCGCCGAGGACTTCGACGACCCGCTGCCGGAGGACCTGCAGCGCGCCTTCGAGGGCGGGGAGTGAGGCTCCTCCTCGACACCCATGTGCTCGTGTGGGCCGCGACCACACCGGAACGACTCGGCGCAGCGGAGGAGCTCCTGGCGGACGCCGACCAGCGGATCGTGTCGGCGGTCAGCGTCTGGGAGCTGGCCATCAAGCAGCACCCGCGCAAGCTGTCTCTCGGCACCGACGTCCGGACCTGGTTGCGCCGGGTGACCCGCGAGCTGGTGCTCGACCACCTGCCGGTGACCGCGGACCACGCCGCCGCCGTCGAGGACCTCCCGGACGTGCACCGCGACCCGTTCGACCGGCTCCTCGTGGCCCAGGCCTCGGTGGAAGGGGTCGTCCTGCTGACCGCGGACGCCCGCCTGACCGGCTACGGCGACGTCGTCCGGCTGATCGACGCTCAGCCGATCGCGTAGCGGGTGAAGAGGACGCCGTCCTCCTCGAGCAGCTGCACCAGCCGGGGCCGGACCACGGCGGGCAGCGCCGCGGGCAGCAGCCGGCTCTGCCCACCGACCAGCGCCGGCGCAACGGTGAGGTCCAGCTCGTCGACCACCCCGGCCGCCAGCGCGGAGGCCAGCAGCGCCGGGCCGCCCTCGCACAGCACCTGCTCGTGCTCGAGGTCGGCCAGCCGGTCCAGCGCCAGCGGCAGGTCGACGTCGTCCTCCCCGCACACGAGCACGGTCACGCCGGCCGCGGCGAGCGCCGCCCGCCGCCCGGGATCGGCCGCCGCGCACGTGACCAGCAGCGTGGGGGCCGCCGCGAGCCGGTCCCCGGGAGCCAGCGACGCCCGCCGCGAGACCACCGCGATCGGCAGCTCGGCCGGCCGGCCGAGCGCGGCGCGCAGCCGGCCCACGGTCGAGTCCGCCGCCACCGGCCGGTACCCCTCGCCGGCAGCCGTGCCGTGCCCGACGAGCACCACGTCGGCCAGGGACCGCAGGACCTGGAACACCCGCCGGTCACCCGGGGAGCCGAGCCCCTCGCTCACCCCCTCGACGGTGACCGCTCCGTCGAGCGAGGCGACGAAGTTCACCCGCAGCGCGCGGCCCGGCGGCAGCCGGTAGAGGTCGGGCAGCTCGTCGTCCCGGAGGTCCCCGGCCGGGGTGGGCAGCAGCCGGCGCACGGTCAGCGGGTGGAGAGGACGACGGCGCTCTCCCGGGGCACGGTCACCGTCCTGCCGTCCAGGACCGGCAGCTCGCCGCTGGCGAACAGCACCTCGCGGGCGGGTGCGTCGAGGTCGATCTCGCGGGGCTCGCCGGACAGGTTCGCCACCACCCGCAGCGAGCCCCGGTGCACCACCAGCCAGCGGTCGGCGTCGTCCCAGCTGACGTCGACCGCCGACAGGTCGGGGTCGAGCAGGTCGGGGTGCGCCCGGCGCAGCGCCAGCAACGCCCGGTGCGCGCCGAGCAGCCGGGAGTGCGGTTCCCGCTCGAGCTCGCTCCAGTCGAGCTTGGAGCGGGTGAAGGTCTCCGGGTCCTGCGGGTCGGGGACCACCGCGGCGTCCCACCCGTGCTCGGCGAACTCGCCGATCCGGCCCTCGGCGGTGGCCTTGCCGAGCTCCGCCTCGGGGTGGCTGGTGAAGAACTGCCACGGCGTCGCGGCCCCCCACTCCTCGCCCATGAACAGCATCGGGGTGAACGGGCTGGTCAGCACGATGGTGGCGCCCACCGCCAGCAGGTCGGGGGAGAGCGAGGCCGAGATGCGGTCGCCGACGGCCCGGTTGCCGATCTGGTCGTGGTCCTGCAGGTAGGCGAGGAACTTCCAGCCCGGCAGCACGTTGGTGTCCACCGGCCGGCCGTGGTGCCGCCGCCGGAAGCTCGACCACGCGCCGTCGTGGAAGTACGCGCCGGTGAGCGTCTTGGCCAGGCCGGCGAGCCCGGCGGCGGCGAAGTCCGCGTAGTACCCCTGCCCCTCGCCGGTCAGCGTCGCGTGCAGCGCGTGGTGGAAGTCGTCGCTCCACTGCGCCGTCAGTCCCATGCCACCGGCCACGCGCGGGGTGACCAGGCGCGGGTCGTTGAGGTCGCTCTCGGCGATCAGCGTCAGCGGCCGGCCCTCGGCGACCGACAGCCGGTCGACCTCCTGCGCCATCTCCTCCAGCACGTGGGTGGCCCGCTCGTCGACGAGCGCGTGGACGGCGTCCAGGCGCAGCCCGTCGACGTGCATGTCGCGCAGCCACATGAGGGCGTTGTCGACGATGTAGCGGCGCACCTCGTCGGAGTCCGGCCCCGACAGGTTGACCGAGTTGCCCCACGTGGTGGCGCCGCCCTCGGCGAAGACCGGGAAGAACAGCGGCAGGTAGTTCCCCGACGGGCCGAGGTGGTTGTAGACGACGTCCTGGATCACGGCCAGGCCGCGCTGGTGGCAGGCGTCGACGAAGCGCTGGTAGGCCGCCGGGCCGCCGTACTCCTCCTGCACCGCGTACCAGAGGACGCCGTCGTAGCCCCAGTTGTGCGTGCCGTTGAAGCCGTTGACCGGGAGCAGTTCGACGAAGTCGATGCCGAGCTCCACGAGGTGGTCCAGTCGCCCGACGGCGGCGTCGAGGGTGCCCTCGGGGGTGAACGTGCCGACGTGCAGCTCGTAGACCACGCCCCCGGCGAGCGGCCGCCCGGTCCACGCCCGGTCGACCCAGCGGTACGCCGCCGGGTCGAAGCGGCGGGAGAGCCCGTGCACGCCGTTCGGCTGGCGCCGCGAGCGCGGATCCGGCCGGGGCGTGTCGTCGTCGTCCAGCAGGAAGCCGTAGTCCGCCTCCGGCCCGGCCTCGACCTCGGCGCGCCACCAGCCGCCGTCGCCGCGGTGCATCTCGTGCACCGTGCCGTCGACCTGGAGCCGGACCCGCTTCGGCAGCGGTGCCCAGACGGAGAAGTCGACGGGTGCGGACATGCGGGGGCCTCCAGGCGGGGTGGGACGGATCGGCCGGGGGACCGGCGGCCAGAACATGCCCGTCCGACCGGCGGCCAATCGTGACCTGCGCGGGCGCTCACCCGCCGGGCTCCGGGACGCCGCCGACGGCGGCGCCCCGGATCCCGGACACCGGCGTCAGAGCACGAGCGTCTGGCCGACCTGGAGGACGTGCGGGCTGCTCAGCACGTTCCTGTTCTTCTCGTACAGCGCCTGCCACCCACCGGGGGTGCCGTGCGCGGCGGCGATCTTGCCGAGCGTGTCGCCGGGCTTGACCACGTAGGTCCCGGCGGACGCCGCGGCGGGTGCGGGGGCGGCCGCGGGGGCCGGGGCGCCCCACTCGGGCGCGGCCGGGTCGAGGCCCTTCCCGCAGGTCGGCCAGGCGCCGGGGCCCTGGCCGTCGAGCGTGCGCTCGGCGACGGCGATCTGCTGCTCCTTGGAGGCGAGGTCGGCGCGGGCCGCGTACGCGGTGCCGCCGTAGGCCGCCCAGGTGCCGGGGCTGAACTGCAGGCCGCCGTAGTAGCCGTTGCCGGTGTTGATGCTCCAGTTGCCGCCGGACTCGCACTGGGCGACGGCGTCCCAGTTGTTGGGGCCGGCGGCAAGCGCCGGGCCGGCGAGGGCGCCGAGGGAGAGGGCCGCCGCGCCGGTGAGGACGACGGCACCGCGGCGCAGACCGCGGGCAGGCAGGCAGGAACGATCGTGCTGGGACAAGGGGATCCTCCGATCGACCGCCTGCGGGGTGAGCTGTCGGGTTCGGACGATCGGTGCCCGGCCGCGGAACGCGGCTTCACCCCGAGACGCACGTGGCGTCGAATGTGGTTCCCCCACCCCCGTCCACGGTTGTGCTGTGGTCAGGACGCCGCCGGACGGGGTTGGGCGGGACGGCGCCGTGCCCGGCCGGTCGGCCGAACACCCGGGGGACGGTAGGCGGAGGCAATCGAGCGACTCCGCGGCACCCGGCGTGTCACCCCGGCGTGGCGCGACAGGCCGGGCCGGGGACGGCGCACCGTCCCAGGCCCCTCACTTTCAGTCGCGGACCAGCAGGGCGACCGGCAGCCGCCCCAACACGTCGCGCACCGGCATCCCGGCGGCGTCGGAGACGAAGCAGTCTCCGGTGAGCAGGTCCCGCCAGGCGCCGTTCGGCAGCTGCAGCGCGGTGTCGCCCCAGCCGCCGGCGCCGGCCAGCCCGACCGGCAGCCGGGTGGCCACCGTCACCGCACCCCCGCGGTCGAAGGCGACCACGTGCCCCGCCGTCGCGCCGGTCGCCGCCACCGGTTGGTAGCCGGCGAACCACTCCGGGTGCTCGCGGCGGGCCCGCAGCGTGCGGGAGACCACGAGCAGCTTGGCCGCGCCGCTCTCGTCGACCGCGGGCACCTCGCCGCCGTCCAGCCGGGCCAGCAGCCGGCGGCGCAGCTCGTAGTCGACCGGACGGCGGTTGTCCGGGTCGACGAGGGAGAGGTCCCACAGCTCGGTGCCCTGGTAGACGTCCGGGACGCCGGGGATGGTGAGCTGCAGGAGCTTCTGCGCCAGAGAGTTGGACCTCCCGAAGGGCGCGATCCGGGCGACGAGGTCCTCGATCGCGCCGTTCGTCTGCTCGTCGTCGAACGCGGCGTCGACCAGCGCGTGCAGCCGGTTCTCGAACTCCTCGGCCGGGTCGGTCCACGTCGTCGACGTCCCCGCCTCGCGGGCGGCCTTCTCCACGTAGGCGTGCGCCCGCTCGCGGGACAGCGGCCAGGCCCCGACCAGGTTCTGCCACACCAGGTGGGCCAGCGGTCGGTCGGCCAGCGGGTGCCGGGAGAGCAGCTGTCGCACCAGCTGCGCCCACTCGGTGGGCAGCTCGGCGAGCACCGCCAGCCGGGCGCGCACGTCCTCGCTGCGCTTGGTGTCGTGCGTCGACAGCGCGGTCATCGACTCGGGCCTGCGCGCCAGGCGGCGCTGCTGCGCCTCGTGGAACTCCTCGACCGTGCTGCCGAAGCGCGCCGGGTCGCCGCCCACCTCGTTGAGCGCGACGAACCGCGCCCAGCGGTAGTAGGCGCTGTCCTCGACGCCCTTGGCCATCACCGGACCGCTGGTCTGCTCGAAGCGGGTGGCGGCCTCGGTCCCCGCCTGCGACAGCACCGTGTGCAGTGCGTCCACGGCGTCGGTGAGGTCGGGACGGCGCTCCCGGACCGCGGCCACGGTCGCGTCGAGGTGCTCGCGGCCGTCGGGCAGGTAGGTGCGGTAGACGGGGAAGCCCGCCAGCAGCTCGGCCAGCGCCTCGGTCTGCTGCGCGACGTCGATGCCGGGCAACTCGCCGATGACCCGCACCAGGCGGGCCACCTCCGAGCCGAGGATCCCGTCGGTCACCTCGCGCTTGCAGTCGTGCACCAACCGCGCATAGTCCACCGGCGCGCCGGACAGCTCGGTGTCCAGCGCGGTCAGCGCCGCCTCGCCGGCCGGGTCGACGAGCACGTCGTCCACCTCGGCCAGCGCGTCGTAGCCCGTCGTCCCGGCCGTCGACCAGCTCTCCGGCAGGTCCTCCCCGGGCTCGAGGATCTTCTCCACCACGGTCCAGCGCCCGCCCGAGGCCTCGGCCAGCCGGTCGAGGTAGCCCTTGGGGTCGGCCAGGCCGTCGGGGTGGTCGATCCGCAGGCCGTCGACGGCGCCGACCTCGACCAGCCGCAGGACCAGCTCATGGGTCGCGGCGAACACCTCCGGGTCCTCCACGCGCAGCCCGGCGAGGGTGTTGATCGCGAAGAACCGCCGGTAGTTCAGGTCGGCGTCGGCCCGCCGCCAGTCGACCAGCTCGTAGTGCTGGCGGGCGTGCACCTCCTGCGGGGTGCCCTGCCCGGTGCCCGGCGCGATCGGGAAGCGGTTGTCGTAGTACCGCAGCTCCCCGTCCACCACCTCCAGCTTCTCGACGTCGTCCGCCGAGCCCAGCACCGGCAGCCGCACCCTGCCGCCGCCGAAGTCCCAGTCGATGTCGAACGCGCCGGCGTGCGCGCTGTCCCGGCCGTGCCGCAGCACGTCCCACCACCACGGCGCCTCGGCCGGATCGGCCACGCCCATGTGGTTGGGCACCAGGTCGAGCACGAGGCCCAGCCCCTGCGCGTGCAGCGCGGCGACCAGCCGGTCCAAGCCGGCCTGCCCGCCCCGCGACTCGTCGACGTGCGCGTGGTCGACGGTGTCGTAGCCGTGCGTGCTGCCGGCGGCCGCGCGCAACAGGGGAGAGGTGTAGGCGTGGCTCACCCCGAGGTCGGCCAGGTAGCCGGCGACCGACGCGGCGTCGTCCAGGGTGAAGTCCGCCGTCACCTGCAGCCGGTAGGTCGCGGTGGGCACCGCGCGCCGGCGCTCCCGGCTCAGCGGCTCGCTCGTGCCCTGCTCGCTCATCTCGGGCCCGCTCACGCGCGACGCGGGGCGCTGAACACGACCATCGACCGGTCCTGCACGGTGATCGTCTCGCCGGGCTTGAGCTGCGTCGGCTCGACGGCCTCCATCTCGGCGGTGTCGAGGACGACCGTCCAGGCCGCGGCGTACTCCTCGGCCGGCAGGGTGAAGTCCATCGGCTCGTGCGTCGCGTTGAACGCCAGGTAGAAGTGGTCGTCGACGACGTCCTCGCCGCGCTCGTCGGTCGACCGGATGCCGTGCCCGTTGAGGTACATGGCGATCGACTTGGCGAAGCCGGCGTCCCAGTCGTCCTCGGTCATCAGGTCACCGTCCGGCGTGAGCCAGGCGATGTCCTGCACCGGGGCGCCCCGCTCGCGCCGCACCGGCCGGCCGTGGAAGAAGCGACGACGGCGGAACGTCGGGTGCTCGGCACGCAGCCGGGTGACCAGCTTGGTGAACTCCAGCAGCCCCTCGTCGACCTCGTCCCAGTGGACCCAGGTCAGCGGCGAGTCCTGGCAGTAGCCGTTGTTGTTGCCCTGCTGCGTCCGGCCCAGCTCGTCGCCGTGCAGGAGCATGGGCACGCCCTGGCTGAGCATCAGCGTGGCCAGGAAGTTGCGGCGCTGACGGGCCCGCAGGGTGAGCACCTTCTTGTCGACGGTCTCGCCCTCCACCCCGCAGTTCCAGCTGCGGTTGTGGCTCTCGCCGTCGTTGTTGCCCTCGCCGTTGGCCTCGTTGTGCTTCTCGTTGTAGGAGACGAGGTCGGTCAGCGTGAACCCGTCGTGCGCGGTGACGAAGTTGATGCTGGCCACCGGGCGCCGGCCCGAGTGCTGGTACAGGTCCGAGGAACCGGTGATCCGGCTGGCGAACTCGCCGACGGTCGCGTCCTCGCCGCGCCAGAAGTCGCGGACGGTGTCGCGGTACTTGCCGTTCCACTCGGTCCACAGGGCCGGGAAGTTGCCGACCTGGTAGCCGCCCTCGCCGACGTCCCAGGGCTCGGCGATGAGCTTGACCTGGCTGACCACCGGGTCCTGGTGCACCAGGTCGAAGAAGGCCGACAGCCGGTCGACGGCGTGCAGCTCGCGGGCGAGGGTGGAGGCGAGGTCGAAGCGGAAGCCGTCGACGTGCATCTCGGTGATCCAGTACCGCAGCGAGTCCATGATCAGCTGCAGGGCCTGCGGGGTGCGGGCGTTGAGCGAGTTCCCGGTGCCGGTGTAGTCCATGTAGTACTGCGGGTCGTCCTCGACCAGCCGGTAGTAGGCCCGGTTGTCGATGCCCTTGAACGACAGCGTCGGCCCGAGGTGGTTGCCCTCGGCGGTGTGGTTGTAGACCACGTCGAGGATGACCTCGATCCCCGCCTCGTGCAGGGTCCGGACCATCCCCTTGAACTCCGCCACCTGCATGCCGTTGTCGGTGTTGCTGGCGTACTCGTTGTGCGGGGCGAAGAAGCCGATCGTGTTGTAGCCCCAGTAGTTGCGCAGGCCCTTCTGCTCCAGGGTGTCGTCCTGCACGAACTGGTGCACGGGCATGAGCTCGATCGCGGTGACGCCGAGCCCGGTCAGGTGGTCGATGACCGCCGGGTGCGCGATGCCCGCGTACGTGCCCCTCAGGTCCTCCGGCACGTCCGGGTGGGTCATGGTGAGGCCCTTGACGTGGGCCTCGTAGATCACCGACTTGTGGTACGGGGTCCGCGGCGGCCGGTCCACGCCCCAGTCGAAGTACGGGTTGACGACGACGGACTTCGGCATGTGCGCGGCCGAGTCCTCGTCGTTGCGCTCCCCGCTGTCGAAGTCGTACCCGAACACCGACGGGTCCCAGTCGACCCGGCCGTCGATGGCCTTCGCGTAGGGGTCGAGCAGCAGCTTGTTCGGGTTGCACCGCATGCCCTGCGACGGGTCGTAGGGGCCGTGGATGCGGTAGCCGTAGCGCTGGCCGGGCTGGATGCCGGGCAGGAAGGCGTGCCAGACGAACCCGTCCATCTCCGGCAGGCGGATGCGCTCCTCGTTGCCGGCGTCGTCGAAGAGGCACAGCTCGACCTTCTCGGCGACCTCACTGAAGATCGCGAAGTTGGTGCCGGTGCCGTCGTAGGTGGCACCGAGGGGGTAGGCGGTACCAGGCCACACCTGGGTCATGAAACGAGGTCCTCCTGCGCTGGCGCCCCCGGGAGGCCGGGGGCCGGTGGCCTCCCGCCGCGGGGCATGGGCGGGGAGGTCGGGTCACACGTGGTGCACCATGCCCCCGTTGCCCCCTCCGGGGGGCCCGCACACCTCGGTCCGGTGCCCGGCGGGGGAGATCTCGCTCACCCCGGACGACGACGCCCCCCGCGGTTCTCCACGGGGGGCGTCGTGCGCAGGTCCGGCCGGCAGCGGCGCCGGGGTCCGACCTCGCCCGGGTGTCCCCGGGTGGCGCTGGTCCCCGGCGGTGACCGCTCCTGCGACCGGGGACGCTAGGCGGGTCGGATACCCCAGGGCAAGCACCCGGGGCCAGTGGATCGGTCCCGTCCGCCCCGGGAGTGCGCGGGCGTCGCACGGACGCCGTCCTGTCACACCCCCGTCGTACCGTCGACCCGTGCGCGCGACCACCGATCTCCGGCCGACCCAGGGGCGCTTCCGCGTCGTCAGCGACTTCCAGCCCTCGGGCGACCAGCCGGCGGCGATCACCGCGCTCGCCGAGCGGGTGAACGCCGGCGAGCAGGACGTCGTCCTCCTCGGCGCCACCGGCACCGGCAAGTCGGCGACGACGGCCTGGCTGGTCGAGCAGGTGCAACGGCCGACGCTCGTCATGGCGCCGAACAAGACCCTCGCCGCGCAGCTGGCCAACGAGTTCCGCGAGCTGCTGCCCGACAACGCCGTCGAGTACTTCGTCTCGTACTACGACTACTACCAGCCCGAGGCCTACGTCCCGCAGACCGACACCTACATCGAGAAGGACTCCTCGATCAACGAGGAGGTCGAGCGGCTGCGGCACTCGGCGACGCAGGCGCTGCTCACCCGGCGGGACGTGGTCGTGGTGGCCACGGTGTCCTGCATCTACGGCCTGGGCACGCCGCAGGAGTACGTCGACCGCGCGCTGAAGATCTCGGTCGGGGAGGAGCGGGACCGCGACGAGCTGCTCCGCACGCTGGTCACCGAGCAGTACACCCGCAACGACCTGTCCTTCACCCGCGGCACCTTCCGGGTCCGGGGCGACACCATCGAGGTCTTCCCCGTCTACGAGGAGCTCGCCGTCCGGATCGAGATGTTCGGCGACGAGGTGGAGCGGCTGTACTACCTGCACCCGCTGACCGGCGAGGTCATCCGCGAGGTGGAGGAGCTGTTCGTCTTCCCGGCCACCCACTACGTGGCAGGCCCCGAGCGCATGGAGCGGGCGATCGGGAGCATCGAGGCCGAGCTCGAGCAGCGGCTGGCCGAGCTGGAGCGGCAGGGCAAGCTGCTGGAGGCCCAGCGGCTGCGCATGCGCACCACCTACGACATCGAGATGATGCGCCAGGTCGGGTTCTGCTCGGGCATCGAGAACTACTCGCGGCACATCGACGGGCGCGCGCCCGGCTCCGCCGGTGCCTGTCTCATCGACTACTTCCCCGACGACTTCCTGCTGGTCATCGACGAGTCGCACGTGACCGTGCCGCAGATCGGCGGCATGTACGAGGGCGACATGAGCCGCAAGCGGACGCTGGTGGAGCACGGGTTCCGGCTGCCGTCGGCGATGGACAACCGCCCGCTGAAGTGGGAGGAGTTCACCGACCGGATCGGCCAGACGGTCTACCTGTCCGCGACGCCCGGCCCCTACGAGCTGGGCCGCACGCAGGGCGAGTTCGTCGAGCAGGTCATCCGCCCGACCGGCCTGGTCGACCCGGAGGTCGTCATCAAGCCGACCAAGGGGCAGATCGACGACCTGGTGCACGAGATCCGGGTCCGCACCGAGAAGGACGAGCGGATCCTGGTCACCACCCTGACCAAGAAGATGGCCGAGGACCTCACCGACTACCTGCTCGAGCTCGGCATCCGGGTCCGCTACCTGCACTCCGAGGTGGACACCCTGCGCCGGGTCGAGTTGCTCCGCGAACTCCGGCAGGGCGAGTACGACGTCCTGGTCGGCATCAACCTGCTCCGCGAGGGCCTGGACCTGCCGGAGGTGTCGCTGGTGGCGATCCTCGACGCCGACAAGGAGGGCTTCCTCCGGTCGGGGACCTCGCTGATCCAGACGATCGGCCGCGCCGCCCGCAACGTCTCGGGGCAGGTGCACATGTACGCCGACAAGATCACCCCTTCGATGGCGCACGCGATCGAGGAGACCAACCGCCGGCGCGAGAAGCAGATCGCCTACAACACCGAGCGCGGGGTCGACCCCCAGCCGCTGCGGAAGAAGATCGTCGACATCCTCGACGGCATCTACCAGGCGGCCGACGACACCGATGCCTCCGCCGAGCTGCTCGGCGGCTCGGGGCGGCAGCAGTCCCGCGGGAAGTCGCCGGTGCCGGGGCTCTCGTCGAGGAAGAAGGCCGGGAAGGCCGGCGCGATCGAGGTCCAGGGGTTGCCGCGCAACGAGCTGGCCGATCTCATCACGCAGATGAACGAGCAGATGCTCGCCGCCGCCCGGGAGCTGCAGTTCGAGGTGGCGGCCCGGTTGCGCGACGAGCTGACCGAGCTCAAGAAGGAGCTCCGGCAGCTCGACGCCGCGCACGCCTGATGCACAGGGAGGAGCTGGTCGCCCACTGCCTGGGCAAGCCGGGCGCGGAGGAGAGCTACCCCTGGGGGGAGGCCGAGCTGGTCGCCAAGGTGGGCGGCAAGGCCTTCGCGTTCATCGGCCTGGACAGCGGCACCGTCGGCGTGAAGTGCGGCCGGGACGCCGCCGAGGCCGCCGAGTGGCGGGACCGCTACCCGGGGGCGATCACGCAGAGCGCCTACGTCGGGCGGTACGGCTGGAACGCCGTCGACTGGACCGGCCCCGTGCCCGACGACGAGGTCCGTGAGCTGGTCGACGCCTCCTACGACGCGATCGTGGCCGCACTGCCCCGGAGCCGGCGGCCCACGACGGCGTGACCGACGGCGTGACCGACGGCGTGACCGACGGCTGGAGGTTCCCTGGGAGTTCGGGAACCCCGCCGCCGGCCCGGCCGTTGGACCCTCTGGGACCGGGCACGCCTCGACGCAGGCTGGCCGGTCCCGTGGAGGGGAGTATCCCCACTCGGCAGCGTCGTCAACACGGGGTCCAGTGATCCCCGGCGCTGCCGGTCGTCCGGTCCTTCCGGGCGGCGGGAGAGACCTCCGGTGCTGACAGCTGCCAGTCCTCCGGAGGTACCCCTGTATGGATGTCCCGCTCTGGATCTGGGCGATCACCATCGCCGCGATCATCGGCATGCTCGTGTTCGACTTCGTCGGCCACGTCCGCACGCCCCACGCCCCGACGCTGCGTGAGTCGGCCACCTGGTCGGCGGTCTACGTCGGCATCGCCATCGTCTTCGGGCTGCTGGTGCTCTGGTTCGCCGGCCCGCAGTACGGCGGTGAGTACTTCGCCGGCTTCATCACCGAGAAGAGCCTCTCGGTCGACAACCTGTTCGTCTTCGTCCTGATCATGGCGAGCTTCGCCGTGCCCCGGGAACTGCAGCAGAAGGTGCTGCTCTTCGGCATCGCCTTCGCCCTCGTGCTGCGGACGATCTTCATCTTCCTGGGCGCCGCGGCCATCGAGAACTTCAGCTGGGTCTTCTACATCTTCGGCGGCTTCCTCATCTACACCGCGTGGGCGCAGGCCAGGAGCGGCGGCCACGACGACGAGGAGGAGTTCAAGGAGAACAGTTTCCTGCGGCTCACCCGTCGCCTGCTGCCGACCACCGACGACTACCACGGCGACCGGCTGACCGCGAAGGTCAAGGGCAAGCGGTACATCACCCCGCTGTTCATCGCGCTCATCGCGATCGGCAGCGCCGACATCCTCTTCGCCGTCGACTCGATCCCGGCGATCTTCGGTCTCACCCAGGAGACCTACCTGGTCTTCACCGCCAACGCCTTCGCCCTGCTCGGCCTCCGCCAGCTGTTCTTCCTGCTCGACGGGCTGCTGGACAAGCTGGTCTACCTGGCCTACGGCCTCGCGGTCATCCTCGGCTTCATCGGCGTCAAGCTGGTCATCCACGCGCTCCACGAGAACGAGCTGCCGTTCATCAACGGCGGCGAGCACGTCACCGCGGTCCCGGAGATCCCGACCTGGCTGTCGCTGGCCGTCATCGTGGTCACCCTGCTGGTGACCACCTGGGCCAGCCTGCGGAAGAACAAGAAGGACGCCGCCGCCTGCCGGACCGGGCACACGGAGGCCGCCGACGCGGGCGCCGGGTCCGACGGCCGCGCGGTCGCCGCGCCGCACACGCACGACGACCTGCCCACCTCCGGCCGGGGCGACGCGCCGCCCACCGGCCGGACGGCGGCGGTCCGCTCGGCCGACGACGAGCGCCGGTGAGGTCCGCTCCGGTGCGCCGCCGCGGGACGCCGACCAGGCCGGTGCACCCCTGAGCGGGCGCTCCACCGAACCTGTCGCCGCCGGAGCAGGTGCGGCAGTATCCGACGAACGTCCGTTGCTCGTGGCCCGTCCACGAGGAACGGAAGCGGGGGGAACCGGTCCGGGCGCGCTCCGCCCGGACCACCAGGGGCGGCTCCGGCCGGTCCCGAGGGCCGGCCGTCCCCCGCGCTCGCGGAGCGGCAACCGCCGCTGCGCTCATCCTGGCGATGGATTGGGAGTTCTCCACATGGGTGTCAGCCTCAGCAAGGGCGGCAACGTCTCACTGACCAAGGAGGCGCCCGGCATGACCGCGGTCAACGTCGGTCTGGGCTGGGACGTCAACACCTTCTCCGGGGGCGACTTCGACCTCGACGCCTCGGCGATCATGCTCGACGCCGGCGGCCGGGTCACCCCCGACGACTCGGGGTTCGTCTTCTTCAACAACCTGCGCAGCCCCGACGGCTCCGTCGTGCACGTGGGCGACAACCTCACCGGGCAGGGCGAGGGGGACGACGAGGTCATCCAGGTCAACCTGGCCGGCGTCCCGCCGACCTGCGAGAAGATCGTCTTCCCGGTGTCCATCTACGACGCCGACACGCGCAAGCAGAACTTCGGCGCCGTCCGCAACGCCTTCATCCGCGTCGTCAACCAGGCCAACGGGCAGGAGATCGCCCGCTACGACCTGACCGAGGACGCCTCGGTGGAGACCGCCATGGTCTTCGGCGAGCTGTACCGCAACGGCCCGGACTGGAAGTTCCGCGCGGTCGGCCAGGGCTACGCCTCCGGCCTGCGCGGCATCGCCCAGGACTTCGGCGTCAACGTCGGCTGACCGGCGTGGCCGGGCCCGGACGCCGTCCGGGCCCGGCCGCCCCGCGCCTCCCGCACCCCAGCACCCAGGAAGGTCCCGTCATGGTCGACTACACCCGCCCGTCCCAGCCCCCGGCCACCCCCTCCGGCGGCGTCTCGATGTCCAAGGTGACCCTCACCAAGGGCGCGCCCTCGGTGTCGCTCACCAAGGGGCGCGGCGCCGGCGGCCAGATGCGGATCAACCTCAACTGGAACTCCGGTGCGCAGAAGCGCGGACTGTTCAGCAAGACCCCCGCCGTCGACCTGGACCTGGCGTGTCTCTGGGAGACGACCGACGGGAAGAAGGGCGTCGTCCAGGCGCTCGGCAACGCCTTCGGCTCGCTGGACCGCCCGCCCTACGTGTTCCTCGACGGCGACGACCGCTCCGGCAAGGTCTCCGGCGGTGAGAACCTCGTCGTGAACCTGGACCACCTCGACGCCATCAAGCGCATCCTGGTCTTCGCCTACATCTACGAGGGCGTGCCGAACTGGGCCGCCGCCGACGCCGTCGTCACGCTGTTCCCGCAGGGGGCGGCCCCCATCGAGGTCCGGCTCGACGAGCACGCCTCGAACGCCCGGTCCTGCGCCATCGCGCTGCTCACCAACTCGGGCGGGGCGCTGACCGTGCAGCGGGAGATCCGCTACCTGCCGGGTGTCCAGCGCGACCTCGACGCCGCCTACGGGTGGGGCATGAACTGGACCGCGGGCCGCAAGTGACCCACCTCCTCCCGCGCGGGGGCAACGTCGGCCTGGCCGCCGTCGGCCTCCGCGGGCCGGTCGTGGTCACCCTGACCTGGCAGCCGGCGCCTGGGCTGGACGCCGACCTGTCCGCCTTCCTCACCACCGGCGCGGGCAAGGTCCGCAGCGACGCCGACTTCGTGTTCTACAACCAGCCGGACGGCGCGGGCGGGGCGGTCCGGCACCTGGGCAAGTCCACCCGTGGCGCCGTCACCGTCGACCGGGTGCGGATCGACCCCGACCGGCTGCCCGCCGACGTGGAGAAGGTGGTCATCGGCGCCTCGCTGGACGGCCCCGGCACCTTCGGCGGCCTGGCCGGCGTGGGCGTCGAGGTGGCCGCCGACGAGCAGGCGCCCGCCGCGGTCCGCTGCGAGGTGACCGCCGGGCAGGAGACCGCGCTCGTGTTCGCCGAGGTCTACCGCCGGGGCGGGGAGTGGAAGGTCCGCGCCGTCGGGCAGGGCTACACCAACGGCCTCGCGGGGCTGGCCACCGACGTCGGCGTGGACGTCGACGAGGAACCGGCCCCGGTCTCGGCCGCCGCGACACCGGCGAGTCCGCCGGTCAGCCCGCCGGCGAGTCCACCCGCCGGCCCCCCGATCAGCATGGAGAAGCGCCGGCTGGTCGACCTCGAGAAGAAGCTGGCCACCTCCGCGCCGCAGCTGCTGTCCCTGGTCACGACCGCCGGCGTCAGCCTGGAGAAGCGGGGCCTGGGCGAGCACACCGCGCGCGTCGCCCTCGTGCTGGACATCTCCGGCTCGATGGCCGGCCTCTACCGCTCCGGCGCGGTCCAGCGGCTGGCCGAGCGGGTGCTCGCGCTCGGCCTGCGCTTCGACGACGACGGCGTGGTCGACGTCTTCCTGTTCGGGAAGCAGGTGCACCAGCCCGAGACCGGACTGCGACTGGATGGTCACCAGGAGTTCATCTCCGCCGTCACGAAGAAGCACCGGCTGGAATTCGACACTCGATACGGTGCCGCGATGTCAGCGGTCCGGCAGCACTACTTCGGCTCCAGCCAGGACCGGCGTGCGCCGCTGTCCGACCGGGTCCCCGTGTACGTCATGTTCCTCACCGACGGTGCACCCAGCGACAAGGCGGTGGCGACGGCGCAGATCCGGTCGGCGTCCTACGAGCCGGTGTTCTGGCAGTTCATGGGCATCGGCTCGCCGCGGCAGTTCACCTTCCTGCAGCGGCTGGACGATCTCGAGGGCCGCTTCACCGACAACGCCGACTTCTTCGCCGTCGACGAGAAGGACCTCATGGGCCGGACGCCGATCAGCGACGACGAGCTGTTCGACCGGCTCATGACCGAGTACCCCGACTGGCTGCGCCGGGCCCGCGCCCAGGGTCTGCTGGCCGGCTGACCGACCGCACCACCCGCCCTCGCCCACCGTTCAGCCCAGAAGCGAGGCCAGCCGTGCGCCACTTCGCGTACCTGACCGACGACGAGCACGACCGGCTCTTCGCCGTGCCCCCGGGCACGGTCACGCCGGCCAGCCCGCGGGCCACCCTGGCCCTCGCGCTGGGCGCCACGCTCTACAGCCCCGGCACCCGGCCCGCGCTCGACGTCGACGCCGCCCGTGCGGCGGCGATCGGCGCCACCAGCATGGTCTGGTGCCTGGAGGACGCGATCCCGCACGCCGAGGTCGCCGCCGCCGAGGCCACCGTGGTCGCCGCCCTGCGCCGGATCCACGACCGCGGCCGCGCGGAGGACCTCCCGCTGCTGTTCGTCCGCGTCCGGGAGGCCGCCCAGATCCACCGGGTGGCCGCGGCCGCCGGACCGGCGCTCTCCCGGCTCACCGGGTTCAGCCTGCCGAAGGCGACCGGCGCCGGGCTGGGCGAGATGCTCGCCGCCGTCGCCGAGGTGAGCGCCGGGTGCGCGCACCCCCTGTACGCGATGCCGATCCTCGAGACGCCCGACGTCGCCTGGTCCGAGACCCGGGCCGCGGCTCTGGCCGCCGTGGCCGAGGTCGTCGACCGGTACGCCGACGAGGTGCTCTGCGTGCGGGTGGGGGGATCGGACCTGTCCGGCCTGTTCGGGCTGCGCCGTGACCGCGGCACCACCATCTGGGACGTCGCCGTGGTCCGCGACTGCCTCGCCGACATCGTCAACCGGTTCGCCCGGAACGGGGAGCACGTGGTCACCGCCGCCGTCTGGGAGCACATCCCCGGCCCCCGCCTGTTCAAGCCGCAGCTGCGGCAGACCCCCTTCTCCGACCAGCGGGAGACCGCCCTGCGCCAGCACCTGATCGACGACGACCTCGACGGCCTGATCCGGGAGACCACCCTCGACAAGGCCAACGGCATGCACGGCAAGACCGTCATCCACCCCGCGCACGTGTCGGTGGTCAACGCGCTGCTCACCGTGGCCCGCTCGGAGTACGACGACGCGCTGGACATCCTGACCGCCGGGGCCCGGGGCGGCGTCCTGCCCTCGGCGCACGGCCGGATGAACGAGCTCGGGCCGCACGCGCTGTGGGCCGAGCTGATCAGCCGCCGGGCGGCCGTGTACGGCGTGGTCGCCGACGAGTCGGCGCTGGTCGACCTGCTGGGGGCCGGGCAGCGCCAGGTGGCCCGCGTCTTCGCCCCGGCGCTGCCGGCATGACCGGCACCCTCGCCGCGGCGCCGCCGGACACGGTTCCGCTGTCGGCCACCGTCGCCCGCCTCCTGGACGCGCAGGTGTCCGGCCCCGGGGCGGCCGCGTTCCCCGAGTGGGCCGGCCTGGCCCTGCGGGACAACCCGCGACGGGCCCAGCTGGTCGTCTCCCGCGTGCTCGGCAAGCACGTCCCGGCCGCGCCGTCCGCGGTGCTGGCGGCGGGCGCGGCCGTCGGGGACGCCGTCGCGGCGGTGCTCGGTGCCGACGCCCCGGACCTGGTGATCGGCTACTGCGAGACCGCGACCGGCCTGGGCCACGCCGCCGCCGCGCGGCTCGGCGCGGCCTACCTGCACACCACCCGGCGGCTGCACCCCGAGGTCCCGGTCGCCGCCCGGTTCGAGGAGGAGCACTCGCACGCCGTGGCGCACGCCCTGCAGCCGGCGGGTCAGGTCTCGCTGGCCGGGAACGGCCCGCTGGTGCTGGTCGACGACGAGCTGACCTCCGGCCGCACGGCGCTGAACACCGTCGCCGAGCTGCACGCCCGGTTCCCGCGACCGCGCTACGTCGTCGCCGCCCTGCTCGACGCGCGCACCCCCGAGCTGCGGGCCGCGTTCGAGCAGCGGGCCGCCGAGCTCGGCGTCCGGGTCGACGTGGCCGCCGTCGTCGCCGCCCGGCTCACCTTCCCGCCCGACGTCCTGGGCCGGGCCGCGGCCGCCCGCGACGCGCTGCCGCCGCCCGCGCCGCCGCCGTCCGGAGCACGCGCCACGGTGGCCGAGCACCCGGGTCTGTGGCCGGACGCCGCCCCGACCACCGCCCGTCACGGGCTGACCCCGGACGGCACCGCCCGCCTCGCCGCGGCCGCCGACAGCGCCGCCGCGCGCCTGGCACCGGCACTGATCGGCAGCCGCGGGGTGCTGGTGCTCGGGACCGAGGAGCTCATGTACGCCCCCGCGGTGCTCGGGGACCGGCTCGCCACGCGCCTGCCCGGGACGCCGGTGCTCCTGCAGTCGACCACCCGCAGCCCGGTGCACGCCGCCGACGACCCCGGCTACGCGGTCCGCCGCACCGTGGCCTTCCCCGCGCCCGACGACCCTGCGCGGCGCTCGCTGGTGCACAACCTCACCGACCCGGCCGCCGTCCCGCCGCCGGGCGTGCCCTGGTCGGAGCTGCGCGCGGACGACGTCGTCGTGGTCGTGGACGCGCCCGCGGCCGACTGCGCCGGGCTGCTGGCCGCGCTGCGGCCGTTCGCCGCGCGGGCGGTGCACCTCGTGACCGTGCCGGACGCCGAGCCGGAGGCACTGCGATGACCGCCGTCGAGGCCCCGGCGCTGCGCGCGGCCGTGCCCGGCCGGTTCGGGTCCTACCCGGTCGAGGACGTCACCTGGCTGCTCACCGACCTGTCCGGCGTCGCGCTCGAGCGTGGCACGCAGGACCGCGAGGAGGCGATCCAGGGCGGCACGCACTACTCGGAGATGCTGCCGGTCGAGTACCAGCCCGACGCCGCCTACCTCGAGCTGTTCCACACCGCGCTCGCGCAGAGCGCCGACCGCCTCGCCGAGGCGGTCGCCCTCGTCGGGGAGCTGGTCCGGACCGCCGCGGCGGAGGCGGGGCACCGGCCGGTGCTGGTCTCCCTCGCTCGCGCCGGGACCCCCGTCGGTGTGCTCCTGCGCCGCTGGTTCGCCGCCGCCTCCGGGACCGACGTGCCGCACTACACGATCTCGATCGTCCGCGGCCGGGGCATCGACGAGGTCGCGCTCGCCACCGTGCTCGCCCGGCACCCCGCCGGCGCGGTCCGCTTCGTCGACGGCTGGACCGGCAAGGGCGCCATCCAGCGCGAGCTGACCGCCGCGGTGGCCGCCTGGCGGGACCGGCACCCCGAACACGCCGACCTCGACGACCGGCTGGCCGTGCTCGCCGACCCGGGCAGCTGCACCGACCTGTACGGCACCCGCGACGACTTCCTCATCCCCAGCGCCTGCCTGAACAGCACCGTCTCCGGGCTCGTGTCGCGCACCGTGCTGCGCGGGGACCTCATCGGACCGGGCATGTTCCACGGTGCGAAGTACTACGCCGAGCACGCCGCAGGCGACGTCTCCCGGCTGTTCGTCGACACCGTCGCGGCGCGGTTCCCCGAGGTCGCCGGGCGGGTCGCCGCCACGCTCCCGGCGCACGCCGCCGCGGACCGCCGGCCGACCTGGGCCGGCTGGGCGGCGGTCGAGCGGATCGCCGCCGAGCACGGCATCGCCGACATCAACCTGGTCAAGCCCGGGGTGGGGGAGACCACCCGGGTGCTGCTGCGCCGGGTCCCCTGGCGGGTGCTGGCACACCCCGGGCGGGCCGAGGACCTGCGGCACGTCCGCGCCCTCGCCGAGGCCCGGGGTGTCCCGGTGGTCGAGGTGCCCGACCTGCCGTACTCCTGCGTCGGCCTGATCCGGCCGGTGAGCACGTGACGGCGGTGCTGGAGGCCGATGCGCTCGTCGCGGTCGACCTCGACCGCACGCTCATCTACTCGGCGAGCTCCGCCGGCGACCCGGCCGGGCTGCCGCCGCTGCGGGTGGTCGAGCACTACGACGGCGCGCCGCTGTCCCGGGTCACCCACAGCGCCTGGGCGCTGCTGGGACAGCTCATGGACCGGGCGCTCGTCGTGCCGGTCACCACCCGCACCGAGGCCCAGTACCGGCGGGTGGGCCTCCCCGCGGTGCCGCGGTACGCGCTGTGCGCCAACGGGGGCGCGCTGCTCGTCGACGGCGTCCGCGACCCCGGCTGGGACGGCTGGGCGGCGGACGTCGTCGCGCGGTCGGCGCCGCTGCCGGAGGTGCTCCGGCTGCTCACCGCGGTCGACGGCGAGCCGTGGGTGAAGACCGTGCGCTCCGCCGAGGACCTCTTCGTCTACCTGGTCGCCCGCTCGCGGGCCGCCGTCCCCGCGCGCTGGCTGGCCGACCTGACGACGGCGACCGCGGACGCCGGGTGGACGGTGAGCCTGCAGGGCCGCAAGGTCTACGCGGTCCCGGCCGGGCTGACCAAGGCCGGGGCGCTGCTGCGGCTGCGGGATCAGGTGGCCGACGGCGCCGGGAGCCCGGTCCGGCTTCTCTGCGCGGGGGACAGCCTGCTCGACGCCCCGATGCTCGCGGCCGCCGACGCCGCGATCCGGCCGGCGCACGGGGAGCTGCACGAGCAGGGCTGGTCGGCCGCCGGCGTCGAGGTGACCGCGGCCAGCGGCGTGCGGGCCGGCGAGGAGATCCTCCGCTGGCTGCTGGCCGAGGCGGGCTGAGCGCGGCCCGGCCGGGGCGGAGGGGCGCGGCTCAGCCGGCGCGGGCGGTGCGGATCATGGCGTCCAGCCCGGCGGTGACCGACCGCGCCTCGTCGACCACGTGTCCCCAGTCCGGCCGGGGCGCCCGCACCTCCTGCTGCAGCGCCTGCAGCCGGCGGGCGAGGTTGTCGAACGTCGACCGGTAGCGCTGGCCGCGGCCCTCGGGCAGGGCGGCGAGGAACCGGCGGGCGTCGACCAGCTCGTGCTCCACCGCGCCGAGCACGGCGCCGGGGTCGGACGACGCGGCGTCCAGCTGGGCCAGCCGGTCGGTCGCCGAGCGGATCGCCTGCTCGGCCCGGGCCGCCGCGCCGCGCACCTGGTCGAGCAGGGCGGCCGCGGCCGGCACGTCGAGGACCGGCGCGGCCAGCAGCCCGTCGAGCCGGCCCAGCACGTCGTCGACCTCGGCGAGTGCCTGCGCCGCCCGCTGCGGCGCCTGCTCCACGCCGGCCCACGCGCCGTGCGTGTACCGGCGGCGCAGCTCGCTCATCACCGGCGCCAGGCGCTCGTGCCGGGTGCGCAGCGCCTCACGGCGGGTGTGGACCGACGCCGCCCCGCGCCGCACGTCCGCCGCCCGCGCCGCCAGGGTCTGCGCCCGGGTGGTGACGGCGTCGGCGCCCGCGCGGGCGGACTCGGCGGCGGCGCCGGCGGCCGCCAGCCGGCCCTCGGCCATGGCCCGCTGGGCCGCCTCGGCGGCACGCTCGGCCTCGTCGAGCGCGCGGCCGAGCCCGGGGTCGGTGACCTGCGTGCCGGCGGCGGCCACCGCCTCCCGGGCCCGTGTCACCGCCGCGGTGGCCTCGGCGATCCGGCGCGGCGCCAGCGTGCGGGCGCCCCGGGCGATCCCCAGCGGCCGCTCGTACTGCTGCTTGAACCGGCGCACCTGCGGCAGGACGTCGCGCAGCTCGGCGGCCGCCTGGTCGAGCTCCGCGCGCGCCTGCCGGGCGCGGGGGACGTCGACGAGGTACGCGGGGTCGTGCTGGGCGAGTGCGGAGAGATAGTGTCCGATGACCGCGTCCGTACGTGAAGAGAGGTCACGCCAGTTCTGCACGAGCGGGTCGGGGCCGGGTGAGTGGTGCCCGGCGCCCCGGGCGCTACCGGCGTCCTCGTGCGCAGCCACGTCCACCGAGAGGCCGCTGAGCTCGGCGTCGAGCTCGAGCATCGCCGCCGCGGCCGCCTCGCGGGCCAGCTGCGCATCGCCGACGGCGTCGGCCAAGGCCGCGTCCCGGCCGCGGCGCCACCAGCGCGACGCGGGGCTCCCCGCCTGCCCGCTCATGCCGCCCGTCCACCCTCCGAACCCGCGAGGTCCCGATCGGCGCCCCGTGCGCCGATGCCTACCACGTCGGGCGGCCGGCCGGTCGGACGGGCGACCCGTCCGGCCGGGTGTGCCGAAGAGCACCGGCAGCACCGGAACGGCCGCCCGGCCCCGTTCGTATAGACGTCGGTGCCCCCACTCCCGCGGGCGCCTGAGAGAGGAACCCCATGCTCCGCTACTTCGGCTTCTCGGTCGGACTGACCGTTGCGGCCCTCGTCACCGCCGTGGTCTTCGGCGGCCCGGCCGCGCTGCTCGCCGTCGCGGTGCTCGGCGTCCTGGAGGTCTGCCTCTCCTTCGACAACGCCGTGGTCAACGCCAAGGTGCTGCGCCGGATGAGCCCGCTGTGGCGCAAGCTCTTCCTCTACGTCGGCATCTTCATCGCCGTCTTCGGGATGCGGCTGCTGCTGCCGATCGTGATGGTCGCGATCACCGCCAACCTGTCGATCGGCGAGGTGTGGTCGCTGGCGCTCAACGACTCGGAGGCCTACGCGGCCAACGTCGAGGGCGCGGCCGAGGCCATCTACACCTTCGGCGGGATCTTCCTGCTGATGATCTTCCTGAACTTCCTCTTCGACGAGGAGCGGGACATCCACTGGCTCGCCTGGCTGGAGCGGCCGCTGGCGAAGGCGGGGCTGCTGCCCTACCTCGCGGTCGTCATCGCGCTCGCGGTCATCTACACCGGCTCGCAGATCGCCGACGACGACAAGTACGCGACCGTGCTGGCCTCCGGCCTGGCCGGCCTGTTCACCTACCTGCTCATCGGTGGCCTCAACGAACTGATGGAGCAGAAGGACGAGGAGGACGACGAGCCCGACGTGCTGCCCGACGGCCGCTCCACCCGGAAGGCCACGGACGTGGGCACGGGCGCGAAGGCGGTCGCCGGAGCGGGCGCGGCCGCGTTCCTCTACCTCGAGGTGCTCGACGCGTCGTTCTCCTTCGACGGCGTCATCGGCGCGTTCGCGATCAGCAGCGACATCCTGATCATCGCGCTGGGCCTGGGCATCGGCGCCTTCTGGGTGCGGTCGCTGACCATCTACATGGTCGACAAGGGCACCCTGGAGCAGTACCGCTTCCTCGAGCACGGCGCGATGTGGGCGATCGGCGTCCTGGCCGCGATCATGATCCTCGAGCTGCGCTGGCACATCAGCGAGTACGTGACCGGCCTGACCGGCCTCGGGTTCATCATCGCCGCGGTCATCAGCAGCGTCGTCGCCCAGCGGCGCGACCACGCGCACGCGGTGGCCGAGGGGCGCGAGCCGAGCGAGGAGCTGGCCGGCCGGCGCTGACGCCCGCCCGCAGCACGCACCGTCCCGGCTCCTCCCTCCCCACCCGTGGTGGGGGAGGAGCCGGTTCGCTCTCGGGAACACGGTCGGCAGGGGAGCTGGGCGGGCCACGGCGCGGGGCCTACCGTCCGCGCAGCCGGACCGTTACCGTCCGGCGCCGTCCCGCTCGTGGACCCCGACGGAGAGGACCCCGTGGCCCAGCTCATCGCCGACAAGCGCGTGCTCCGCGCCGACCTGCACGGTGACCGGATCCGTGCCGCCAGCGGCTCGATGGTCGCCTTCGAGGGCGACATCGAGTTCCGGAACGCCGGCATGGGAGGCGGCGGCGGCGTGCGCGCCGCGCTCAAGCGGGCGGTCGCCGGCGAGAGCCTCTCGCTGATGGACTGCACCGGGCACGGCCGCGCCTACCTGGCCAAGGACGCCATGGACGTCCTGGTCGTCGACCTGGCGGGGGACACCCTCACCGCGGAGAGCGAGCACATCCTCGCCCACACCGACGGCCTGCGCCTCGACGTCCAGTTCTCCGGACTGCGCGGCATGACCAGCGGGCAGGGGCTGGCGACCACGTCGGTGAGCGGTCAGGGGCAGGTGGCGCTGGTCTCCGAGGGCCCGGTCATGGCCCTGGAGGTCGCGTCCGGGCAGGACCTCGTCGTCGACCCCGACGCCTACGTCGGCTCCCGCGGGCAGCTGCAGATGTCCCTGGTGTCCGGGGTGTCCTGGAAGTCGATGGTCGGGGAGAGCTCGGGAGAGCCGTTCTCGCTGCGGTTCTCCGGGCACGGCCTGGTCCTCGTCCAGTCCTCGGAGGGCTGACCGGTGCCGTTCGAAGCGGTCAACAGCAAGGTCGTGCGGGCGCGGGTCAGCCCGCAGACGCCGGTGCTCGCCCGCCGGGGCGCGATGCTCGGCTACTCCGGGCGGATCGCGTTCCGGCCGGTGCGCGGGCAGGGCCGGGGCGCCGGCGGGTTCGTCGGCGCCGCGCTCTCCGGGGAGTCCAACCCGATGATGGCCACCGAGGGCCAGGGCGAGGTGCTCTACGGCTACAAGGGGCTGCACACCACCGTGCTCGACCTCGACGGCAGCGCGCCGCTGGTGTGCGAGGCCGACCGGCTGCTCGCCCACGACGCCACCCTGCAGACCAGCGTCCAGTTCCTGGGCTCGGGCGGGCTGCGCCAGGCGGTCAGCGGCGCGATGACCGGCCAGGGACTGTTCACCACCAACGTCCACGGCCGGGGCGCGGTCGCGCTGCTGTCGCACGGCGGTGCCTTCCCGCTCCAGCTGAACGGCACCGCGGTCGGCGTCGACCCGCAGGCCTACGTCGGCCACGTCGGCCAGCTGCAGGTCGACCTCGCCGCGAAGCTCGGCTTCCGCGACGTCGTCGGGCGCGGGTCGGGGGAGGCGTTCCAGCTGCGGATCAGCGGCTACGGGACGGTGTACGTGCAGGCCAGCGAGAAGAAGTTCTGAGGAGCGAGCGACGTGCAGACCTGGAACGCGGCGAGCCTGCCGGTCGACGACAACGTCAACCCCTACGTCTTCTGCGTGGCCCTCTCCGGCGAGTGGTTCATGAGCAAGGGCGCGATGCTCGCCTACTACGGCGACGTCCGCTTCGAGGCGGTCACCGCCTACTCCTCGGTGCAGGCCTGGGTGGCCGCGCGCTTCTCCAGCCCGGTGTACGTGCAGGACTGGGTGGTCGCCGCCGGCCACGGCAAGGTGCTGCTCGGTGACCGCGGCTTCGACCTCAACGCCTACGACCTCGACGAGGGCAACCTCACGATCAAGGCGAACAACCTGCTGGCCTTCGACCGGCGGCTGGAGCTGAAGCAGTCGATCGTCCCCGGGTTCGTGACGCTGCTCGGCACGGGGAAGTTCATCGCGTCGTCCAACGGCCCGGTGATCTTCGTCGAGCCGCCGTTCCGGGCCGACCCCGACGCGCTGCTGGGCTGGGCGGACTGCCCGTCCCCCTCGGTGCACCACGACACCGAGTGGATGGCGTCGTCGATGGCGGGGATGGTCCAGGGCATGCTCGGCCGGGTCTCCGGCGAGGAGCGCCAGTACGACTTCACCGGCCAGGGGACGATCCTGCTGCAGTCCTCCGAGATCGCCCGCGAGGACCCGGCGGTGCTGCGGCTGATCGAGTCCCAGACCCAGCTGCTCACCAACAGCCAGGCCGGCAGCCTGGGCCAGCGACTGATGGCCCGGGCGCAGCAGCAGCCCTGATCCGGGGGTAGCCGCCGGCGTCCGCGGGAAGGACGGGGGGACGCCGGCGCCCGGGCCGGGGCCGGCGGCCGATCCCGGAGGTGCCCGCGTGGACGTGCCCGTCTGGGTGTGGGGACTCACGGTCGCCCTGATCGTGGCCATGCTCGTCGTCGACCTGGTGCTGCACGTCCGCACCCCGCACGAGCCCGGGCTCAGGGAGTCGGCGGTGTGGTCGGCGGCCTACGTCGGCATCGCGCTGCTCTTCGGCGTCGTCGTCCTGGTGGTCGCCGGGCCCACCTTCGGCGGCGAGTACTTCGCCGGCTACGTGACCGAGAAGAGCCTCTCGGTCGACAACCTCTTCGTCTTCGTGCTGATCATGAGCAGCTTCGCGGTGCCGAAGGAGCTGCAACCCACGGTGCTGCTGTACGGGATCGTGTTCGCCCTGCTGCTGCGGACGGGGTTCATCCTCGTCGGAGCCGCCGTCATCGAGCTGTTCAGCTGGGTCTTCTACCTCTTCGGCGCCTTCCTGCTCTGGACGGCGGTGAACCAGGCCCGGGAGGCAGCCCGCGGCGAGCGCGACGAGTTCGAGGAGAACGCCGCGCTCCGGCTGGCCCGCCGGGTCCTGCCGACGACGGAGGGCTACGAGGGCGACCGGCTGACCGTGCGGCAGAACGGCCGGCGCGCCGTGACGCCGCTGGTGATCGCGCTGCTGGCGATCGGCAGCGCGGACGTCCTGTTCGCCGTCGACTCGATCCCCGCCGTCTTCGGCCTGACCCAGGAGACCTACCTGGTCTTCACCGTCAACGCCTTCTCCCTGCTCGGCCTGCGGCAGCTGTTCTTCCTGCTCGGCGGGCTGCTCGACCGGCTGGTGTACCTGGGCTACGGGCTGGCGGTGATCCTCGGCCTGATCGGCGTCAAGCTGGTGATCGAGGCGCTGCACACCAACGAGCTGCCGTTCGTCAACGGCGGCGAGCCGGTGACCGCCGTCCCGCTCATCCCGACGTGGCTCTCGCTGCTGGTCATCATGGTCACCCTGCTGGTGACCACCGCCGCGAGCCTGCGCCGGAGCCGCCGGGACGCCGCCCGCGGCACCCGCTGAGCCGGCCCGGGCCCGGAACGGCGCTCGGCTAGCGTCGGCGGCATGCGGCCCGACGACCTCGCCCTGCTGCGCGTCCCCGGGGTCCCGACCGTGTCGCCCGACGGCCGGATGGCGGTGGTCGCGGTCAGCCGGCTCGACCTGGACGCCGACACCGACCGCAGCCGGCTCTGGGCCGTGCCCACGGACGGATCGGCCCCGGCCCGGCCGCTGACCCCCGGCCCCCGGGACACCGCGCCGGCGTTCTCGCCCGACGGGCGGTGGCTGGCCTACCTCGGCGCCGAGCCGGGGGAGCCGCCCCAGGTGCACCTCCTGCCCACGGCCGGCGGCGCGCCCCGGCGGCTCACCGGCGCCCCGCTCGGCGCGGGCGGGCCGGTCTGGTCGCCGGACTCGCGGCGGCTCGCCTACACCGCCCGCGCCCCGGAGCCGGGCCGGTCCGGGACGGCGCCGGAGGCTCCGTCCGGGGCGGAGGCGCCGCGGCTGATCACCACCCTGAAGTACCGGCTGGACGGCGTCGGCTTCCTCGCCGGCCGGCCGAGCTCGGTCTTCGTCCTCGACCTGCCGCCCGACGGGGAGGACGACGGGGCGCCGCCGCCCGAG
This sequence comes from Geodermatophilus sp. CPCC 205761, assembly GCF_051383655.1. Classification (NCBI taxonomy): domain Bacteria; kingdom Bacillati; phylum Actinomycetota; class Actinomycetes; order Geodermatophilales; family Geodermatophilaceae; genus Geodermatophilus; species Geodermatophilus sp. CPCC 205761. Next base: position 115,965 of record NZ_JALPKQ010000003.1, on the reverse strand, counting down.
CCCCGGCGGGTCACCGCCGGCGCCGGCGAGGACGCCGACGTGGCCTGGAGCCCGGACGGCGCCGAGCTGGCCTTCACCTCCGCCCGCCACCCGCGGGCCGACCGCGACCTGGTCCGCGACGTCTACGCCGTCCCGGCCGCGGGCGGGACCCCGCGCCGGCTCACCGACGGCCGGTCCGACTGCGCGCTGCCCGCCTACGACCCCTCCGGCGCCTGGATCTACCTCACCGCCCGGCCCGACCTCGGCCCCGACGGGCTGGACGTGGTGGCCCGCAGCGCCACCCTCTGCCGGGTGCCGGCCGCGGGCGGGACCGTGGAGACGGTGCTCGACCCCGAGGACACCGACCGCGGCGACGACACCCCGGGGACGGTGCTGGCGGGGGGTGCGGCCCACCTCGGCGTGCAGCGCCGCGGCGCGGTGGTGCTGCTGCGCGTACCGCTGGACGGCGGGCCGGTGGAGACGCTGGTCGACGGCCCGTTCACCGTCCGCGGGTTCGCCGTCGGCGGCGGGGTCGTCGTCGCGACGGTGGCGCACGATCGGTCGGCCGGGGAGCTGATCGCGATCACCCCGGGCCGCCGGCGGCTGATCACCGGCTTCGGCCGGGCCCTGGGTGCCACCGGCCGGCTGCGCCGGATGGCCGAGCGCACCGCCACCGCCCCCGACGGCGCCCCGGTGCACGGATGGGTCACCGTGCCGGACGGGCCGGGGCCGCACCCGGTGCTGCTGAGCATCCACGGCGGGCCGTACCGGCAGTGCGGGTGGTCGCTGTCGGAGGACACCCAGGTCCTCGTCTCGGCCGGCTACGCCGTCGTCCAGTGCAACCCCCGCGGCTCGTCGGGCTACGGCCAGGCGCACGGGCGGGCCATCCGGGGGGCGTGGGGGGAGCACGACGCGGCCGACGTCCTCGCCTTCCTCGACGCCGCGCTGGAGGACCCGGCGCTGGACGCCGACCGGGTCGGCGTCATGGGCGCCTCCTACGGCGGCTACCTGACCACGCTGCTCACCGCCCGGACGACGCGGTTCGCCGCCGCGGTCAGCGAGCGCGCCCTCACCGACCCGGTGAGCTTCGCCGGCTCGTCGGACATCGGGTGGTACTTCGTCGACCAGCACCTGGGTACCGACCCGGCGCGGCTGGCCGCGCAGAGCCCGCTGGCCGCCGCCGGGCAGATCACCACGCCGACGCTGGTGGTCCACGCCGAGGAGGACTGGCGCTGCCCGGTCGAGCAGGGGCTGCGGTTCTACGTCGCGCTCAAGCGCCGCGGCGTCCCCTCGGAGCTGCTGCTGTTCCCCGGGGAGGGGCACGGGCTGGCGCGCTCCGGGCGGCCGCGTCACCGGCTGGCACGGCTGCAGCACCTGCTGCGCTGGTGGGACCGCTGGCTGCCGGCCTCCGCCGACGCCGGCCCCGGGCTCGACGAGCTGCCCGGCGAGGTCGTGGACGGCGAGCCGCTGCCGATGGACGACGACGGCCGCGGACCCCTCACCGTCCGGGCCACCCGGCTGGGCTGACCGGGCCGCCTAGGGTCTGGGGCAGTGGACAGCCGCCCGGCGCACCGCCCGGGGGAGAGCAGGGAGGCCCGATGGTCGACTACACCAAGCGCCCGAAGCAGCCGGCGGCACCGCCGCCGCAGCAGCAGCCGCCGCCCCCGCCGCCCGGGCCGCCGTCGGCCGGGTACGAGCAGTGGGGCCCGCCGGCGGCTCCCCAGCAGCAGCACGGCGCCCCGCCGCCGGCTCCCCAGCAGCAGCACGGCGCCCCGCCGCCGGCGCCCGGGGTCTCGCTGGGCAAGGTCACGCTGACCAAGAGCGCGCCGTCGGTGTCGCTCACCAAGACCGCCGGCACGACCGGCGTGCTCCGGGTCAACCTGAACTGGAACGCCCGCCCGGCTGCCCCGCAGGGCGGCGGGTTCCTCAAGCGCCTGGCCGGCGCGGCCTCCGGCGGCATCGACCTCGACCTCGGCTGCCTGTACGAGTACGCGGACGGGTCGAGGGGCGTCATCCAGGCGCTGGGCAACGCCTTCCGCGGGCAGCACACGCTGCCCAACGGGGAGCTGGTGGCCTGGCTGGACGGCGACGACCGGTCCGGGCGCAACACCGGCGGCGAGAACCTGCTCATCGACCTGCGGCACACCGCGCACATCCGCCGGATCCTGGTCTTCGCCTTCATCTACCAGGGCACGCCGAACTGGGCCGACGCGGACGCGGTCGTGACGCTGTTCCCGGCGTCCGGGCCGCAGGTGGAGATCCGGCTCGACGAGCACGACCCGCGGGCGCGGCTGTGCGCGATCGCCTCGTTCACCAACCAGGGCGGGCAGCTCGTCGTCAACCGCGAGGTGCGCTACGTCCACGGCGGCCAGGACGTGCTGGACCAGCAGTACGGCTGGGGCATGAACTGGGCTCCCGGCCGCAAGTGAGTCGCGGCGGCCTGCCGCCCGCGGGGGAGCGGGCGTGCCGGCGCTGAGCGTGCGGGCCCTCGGCCGGGCCACCCTCGCCCGGCAGCTGCTGCTCGAGCGCACCACCCGCCCGGTGCGCGACGTCGTCGAGCACCTCGTGGGCCTGCAGGCGCAGGTGCCGCGGGTGCCGCACCTGGCGCTGTGGGACCGGCTGGCCGGGTACGACCCGGCGGAGCTCGACGGCCTGCTGTCGTCGCGGCAGGTGGTCCGGACCCCGCTGATGCGGACCACGATCCACACCGTGACGGCGGAGGACGCCCTCGCCCTGCGCCCGCTGCTGCAGCCGGTGCTCGACCGGACGGCGGCGTCCACCGTCTGGGGGCAGCGGCTGCGGGGGCAGGACGTCTCCGCCGTGGTGGCCGAGGCCGCGGCCTTGCTGGCCGAGCGGCCGATGGGCCGGGCGGAGCTGCAGCGGGAGCTCGGCCGCCGGCACCCCGGCCTCGACGGCGAGGCGGTGGCGTTCTGCGTGGGCTACTGGGTCCCCTGGGTGCAGCCGACGCCGCGCGGGCTGTGGGGCGCGAGCAGTGCCGCGGTCATGACGCCCGTCGAGGCCTGGCTGGACGGCCGCGCGGTCCCGCCGGCGACCCCGGACGAGCTGCTGGTCCGCTACCTGGCGGCGTTCGGCCCGGCGTCCGTGCGGGACGCCCAGGTGTGGTGCGGGCTCACCCGGCTGCGCGAGGTCGCCGAGCGGCTGGGGCCGCGGCTGCGCCGGGTGCGCACAGGGGACGGCGGCGAGCTGCTCGACGTGCCCGACGGTCCGCTGCCCGACCCGGACACGCCCGCGCCGGTGCGGTTCCTCGCCGAGTACGACAACGTCACGCTCTCGCACGCCGACCGCTCGCGGGTGGTGGCCGAGGGCGACCACGTGCCGCTGCCGGGCGGTCCCGGCGGCTGGGTGGGGACGGTGCTGGTCGACGGCCGCGTCCAGGCGACCTGGGCGGCCCGGCGGAACGGCGCGGCGACGGTGCTCACCGTGCGGCCCTCCCTCCCGCTGCCGGCCGCGGTGCGGACGGAGACGGGAGAGGAGGGCGCCCGCCTGCTCGGCTTCCTCGCGCCCGGCCGGGAGCACGACGTCCGGTTCACCGACCGGTAGCCCCGGCGTCCGCGGAGGGACGCCGGGGCTGCCCGGTCAGCGGCCGGCCGTCGTCCGCGTGCCGGTGAGCGACGCGTGGAGGCGTTCGACGAACTGGTCGGCCACGTTGGTCCGGGTGTCCGGGCCGGCCGGGGCGGGCGGCGCGAGCACCCACAGGGCCAGGTAGGCGACGACGCCGATGCCGGAGAAGGCGAGGACGAGGAAGCCGACCCGCCATATCAGCGCGTCGATGCCGCTGTACTCGGCCAGCCCGCCGCAGACGCCTCCGAGCATCTTGTCGGTGCCGCTGCGGCGCAGCTGGGGCCGCGGAGGCGGCTGCTGCCAGGTCGGGTGCTGGGGAGGGTTCGGTGCGGTGGTCATGGCAAGAACTCTGCTGGGCACGACCGCCCGCGACCATCGGGGAACGCCCGGATCGGCCCCTGGTTCGCGGCCTCCGGGGGATCCCCTGCTCAGCCCGCCGCGACCTCCTCGCGGGCGGAGGCAGCGATGAAGTCGCGCAGCACCGGGTAGACCTCGTTCTCCCAGCGCGACCCGCTGAACACGCCGTAGTGGCCGACCCCCTCCTGCAGGTGGTGCCGCTTGCGCTCCTCGGGGATGCCGGTGCACAGGTCGTGCGCGGCCCGGGTCTGGCCGGGGGAGCAGATGTCGTCGCGGGCGCCCTCGACGGTCAGCAGCGCCGTCCGCCCGATCGCGGCCGGGTCCACCCGCTGCCCGCGCCAGGTGAACCGGCCGGTCGCCATGTGGTGCTCCTGGAAGATCCGGCCGACGGTCTCCAGGTAGAACTCGGCCGGGACGTCCATGACGGCGCCGTACTCCTCGTAGAACGCCTGCGTGGCCGCGGCCCGCTCGGTGTTGCCGCCGGCGAGGTCCCGGACCATCTGCAGGTGCGCGCTCAGGTGCCGCCGCGGGTTCATCGACATGAACGCGGTCAGCTGGACGACCCCCGGGTAGACGCGCCGCCCGGCGCCGGCGTACCAGCCCGGGACCGAGGCGATCAGCCGCCGCTCGTAGGCCGACAGGGGGCGCTTCTCGGCGGCGAGGTTGATCCGGTTCGGGTTGACCCGCGTGTCGACCGGCCCGGCCATGAGGGTGAGGCTGGCGGGCTGGGCGTCGTCGTCGGCCTCGGCGAGCAGCGCCACCGCGGCCAGCACCGGGACGGCGGGCTGGCAGACGGCGACGACGTGCGCGCCGCCGCCGAGCTGCCGCAGCGCGTCCATGACGTGCTCGATGTACTCGTCGAGGCCGAACGCGCCGTGCTCGACCGGGATGTCCCGCGCGTTGTGCCAGTCGAGGACGAACACGTCGTGGTCGGTCAGCAGGGTGCGGATGGTCGGCCGGATGAGGGTCGTGAAGTGCCCGGACATCGGCCCGACGACGAGTACCGGGGGCTGGCCGGTCAGCGACGCCTTGCGGAAGTGCAGGAGCGTCGCGAACGGCGTCGCCGTCACCGGCTCCTCGGTGACCGCGACCGGCCGGCCGCCGACGACCACGGCGTCGATCCCGTACTCCGGGCGGGCGTGGGTCGGCCGCGCCTTGGCGACGACGTCGCAGGCCGCGCGCAGGTGCCGCACGCCCGCCGCGCCCCCCAGCCGGGGCGGCAGCGCGGACAGCGCCCGGGCGGTCAGCCCGGACGCCGCCAGCACGGGCGCGCTCGCCCGGCGGTTGACCTCGTACGCGGTGTAGAGCATCGGGACCCTGCCTGTCTGTGATCGGAGCGTGACCGGCGTCACGGTTACCCGCACGTTAACTCCGCGCGCCGACGGTCGCGCGTCGGAGCGCCGGGCGGGGCCGGCGCCGTCCCACCCGTACCGGCCGTCACACCGGTGCTGGCAGGGTGGGCGGACGCCGGGTCGAGGAGGTCGCGTGGTCGAGCGTCGAGTGCCCCGCTGGAGCGAGCTGCGGGAGGTGGTCCGGCCGCGCCGGCGGCCGGGGGACGCGACCGACCGGCGGCTGGCGGCGGCCGTCACCGTCGGCGACCTGCGGGAGATCGCCCGGCGGCGGGTCCCGCGGGCGGTGTTCGACTACACCGACGGGGCCGCCGGCGCGGAGATCAGCCTGCGCCGCGCCCGCGAGGCGTTCGCGCGCGTCGAGTTCCGCCCGAGCGTGCTGCGCGACGTCTCCGTCGTCGACCCGTCGACGACGGTCCTCGGGCGGCCGTCGGCGCTGCCGCTGGTCTTCGCCCCGACCGGCTTCACCCGGCTCATGCACACCGAGGGCGAGGTCGCGGTCGGCCGGGTGGCCGAGCGGGTCGGCATCCCGCACGCGCTGTCGACCATGGGGACCACGACGATCGAGGCGCTCGCCGCCGCGGCCCCGGGGGCGCGCAAGTGGTTCCAGCTGTACCTGTGGCGCGACCGTGCCGCCAGCGAGGCGCTGGTCGGGAGGGCCGCGGCGTCCGGGTACGAGGCGCTGGTGCTCACCGTCGACACCCCGGTGGCCGGGCCCCGGCTGCGCGACGTCCGCAACGGGTTCACCATCCCGCCGGCGCTCACGCTGCGGACCATGGCCAACGCCGCCGTCCACCCGCGGTGGTGGGTCGACCTGCTGACCACCGAGCCGCTGGAGTTCGCCTCGCTGCGCTCGTGGGGCGGCACGGTCGCCGAGCTGGCCGACCGCGTCTTCGAGCCGGCCGCGACGGTGGCCGACGTCAGGGCGCTGCGCGCGACGTGGGCCGGGGCGCTGGTGGTGAAGGGCGTGCAGACCGCCGACGACGCGCGCGCCGTGGTGGACGCCGGCGCCGACGCGGTCGTCGTCTCCAACCACGGCGGCCGCCAGCTCGACCGCGCGCCGACGCCGCTGGAGGAGCTGCCCGCGGTGGTGGCGGCGGTCGGGGACCGGGCGGAGGTCTACCTGGACGGCGGCATCCTGGACGGCGCGGACGTCGTCGCCGCCGTCGCCCTCGGCGCCCGCGCCTGCCTGGTCGGCCGGGCGTACCTGTTCGGGCTGATGGCCGGTGGCGAGCGGGGCGTGCAGCGGGCCACCGACATCATGTCCCGCGAGATCGCCCGCACGCTGCAGCTGCTCGGCGTCCCCTCGGTGGCGGAGCTGACCCCGGACCGGGTGCGGATGCGGAACGGGATCTGAGCATTGCCGAGCTGACCTGCGCCTTCCTAGGCTGCGTCATGGACGTCGTCGAGGTCGTGCCCACGTTCGAGCAGTACGCGTTCACCTTCGGCGGGGTCGCCCCGCTGCGCCGGATCCCGCCGGGGACGGCGCTGCGGGTCTGGTCCGACGACGCCTTCTGCGGCGCCCTGCAGAAGACCACCGACCTGTCCACCGAGAAGGTCGACCTGCGCTTCGTGAACCCGCAGACCGGCCCGTTCTACGTCGAGGGCGCCGAGCCCGGCGACACGCTCGCGCTGCACTTCGTGGCGATGGAGCCGGCCCGCGACTGGGGCGCCTCGGCGGCGATCCCGTTCTTCGGCGGGCTCACCAGCACCGACCGCGTCGCCACACTTCAGGACCCGCTGCCCGACACCACCTGGATCTACGAGCTGGACCGGGCCGCCAACACCGTCACCTTCGCCGCGCAGCACACCGACCTGCAGGTCGCCCTCCCGGTGGCGCCGATGCTCGGGACGGTCGGCGTCGCCCCGCCGGGCGGCGAGGTGCGCAGCTCGCTGGTGCCCGAGCGGTTCGGCGGCAACATGGACACCCCGCAGATGCGCCCGGGCACGACGTGCTTCCTGGGCGTGAACGTCGAGGGCGCGCTGTTCTCGGTCGGCGACGGGCACTACCGGCAGGGGGAGGGCGAGGCCTGCGGCACCGCCGTCGAGGGGGCGATGACCACGACACTGATCGTCGAGCTGATCAAGGGCGGGGGGGTGGGCGGGTGGCCTGCATGGCCCCGGCTCGAGGACGACACGCACTGGATGACGGTGGGCTCCAGCCGCCCGCTCGAGGACGCCTGGCGGATCGGCCAGGTCGAGCTGGTGCGCTGGTTCGGCGAGCTGTTCGGGCTGCACCCGATGGACGCCTACCAACTGCTCTCGCAGATCACCGAGGTGCCGATCGCCAATGTGGTCGACGCGAACTACAGCGCCGTGGTGAAGGCGCGCAAGTCCCTCCTGCCGCAGGCCACGGCCTACGGCGGGCTGCACGACGACCTGCGCCGCCGCGCGGCGACCCTGCTCTGAGACCCCGGAGGACCCCATGGACCTGCAGCTCACCGGCTCCCGCGTGCTCGTCACCGGCGGCACCCGCGGCATCGGGCGGGCGATCGTCGAGGCGTTCGTCGACGAGGGCGCCGTCGTCGAGTTCTGCGCCCGCGACGCCGCCGAGATCGAGGCCACCGAGAAGGCGATCGCCGAGCGCGGCGGCCGCGCGGCCGGCGTCCGGCTCGACGTCGGCGACGGGCCGGCGCTGGTGTCGTGGGTGGACGCCGCGGCGGCCCGGCTGGGCGGTCTGGACGCCGTCGTCGCCAACGTCAGCGCGCTGGCCGTTCCGGACACCGAGGAGAACTGGCGGTTGTCCTTCGAGGTGGACCTCATGCACACGGTGCGGCTGGCCAGGGCCGCCCTGCCGTACCTGGAGGCCGGCGCGAACGGCTCGATCGTGGCGGTCTCCAGCGTCTCCGGCCGCGAGGTGGACTTCGCCTCCGGCCCCTACGGGACGATGAAGACGGCGATCGTCGGCTACGTCTCCGGGCTCGCCTTCCAGCTGGCCGGCCGCGGCGTCCGGGCCAACGTGGTCTCGCCGGGCAACACCTACTTCACCGGCGGCATCTGGAACGGCATCGAGACCGGTCAGCCGGAGCTGTACGCCGACTCGCTCGCGCTCAACCCGACCGGCCGGATGGGGGCCCCGGAGGAGATGGCGCGGGCGGTGGTCTTCCTGTCCAGCCCGGTCTCCAGCTTCACCACCGGGACCAACCTCGTGGTGGACGGCGCCCTCACGCGCGGCATCCAGCTCTGAGAGGGTGCCTCATGGCGCTCATCTACCCCGTCCAGGCCGACTCGCCGGAGCCCGACGAGGGCACGCCCCCCGACTTCGCCGAGCTGGCCGCCGACCTCTCCGACACCTGGCTGGTCGAGGTGGCCGTCAGCGACGACGGGGACGATGCCTGCTTCGGCCCGCTGAGCGCCCGCGCGGCGTGGGACCTCGCGCTGGGCGTGGACGACCGCCGTGCGGAGTGGACGGTGTCGATCGTGCCGCTGCACGTGGCGGGCACCGCCGACGAGCTCGTCGCCCTGTTCGAGGACGAGGAGTAGCCCGGGCCCCTCTCCCCGTCATCGGGGGTGGGAGGGGGATCGGCATGGGGGGAGGCCCGCGGAGCCCCCATGACCACCCGACTGCGCCGCGCTGCGCTGGCGGTGCTCGCCGCCGTCGTCGCCGTCCTGACCCTCGGCGTCGGGACGGCGTCCGCGCACGTGACCGTCGGCTCGCCCGACGCCGCCGCCGGCGGCTTCGGGCAGATCACCTTCCGGGTGCCGAGCGAGAGCGACACCGCGCGGACGACGTCGCTGCGCGTGCAGCTGCCGACCGACACCCCGTTCGCGTTCGTCATGGTCGAGCCGGTGCCCGGCTGGACCGCCACGATCACCACGGCGGTGCCGGCCACGCCGATCGAGGCGCGCGGTGGCCCGGGCGGCCTCCGCGCGGCTCGCGGGGTCGTCCCCACCGCGCCACACGACGACGCCGACGACGAGCGCGAGTGCCACCACGGCGGCGAGCGCGAGCCAGTGGCGCCGCCGGCGCCCGTGCCGCGGGTGGTGGGGGGAGTGGTCCTGCGCGCCGCCCTCGACGGGCGACGAGGTCGCGGCTCGGCCATCAGGCGGCTCGGCCATGCCGCTGATGACGCTCCGCCGCCGTTCGCCGGTGGGTCGATCCGTGCCCGGCACCTCCAGGCCGAATTCGCGTTGCCCCGCGGTCTGCGGCGGCCCTAGCGTCGTTCCCCCATGGGCGGGCGGCCGTGGCCTGCTCCGGCTGGTCGTCGGCAGATCGGAGATGCGGACCGGATGCCTTGCCGCCTCGTCGCGCTCAGCTTCGACGCGAACGACCCGCTCCTCCTCGCGCGCTTCTGGGCCGGCGTCCTGGGCTGGGAGCTGGTCGACGACCCCGACGACGGGATCGCGCTCCTGCCGAGCGACGACACCGGGTTCCGGCTCCGGTTCCTCCCGACCGACGAGCCGAAGACCGGTCAGAACCGGATGCACCTCGATCTGACGAGCGCGTCCCTCGAGGACCAGCAGCAGACGGTGGCGAGCGCACTGCGGCTCGGTGCCCGCCACACCGATGTCGGTCAACGCCCGGAGGAGCGCCATGTGGTGCTCGCCGACCCCGAGGGCAACGAGTTCTGCGTCATCGAGCCGGGCAACCACTTCCTGGCCGACTGCGGGTTCGTCGGAGCGCTCGCGTGCGACGGTTCGCAGGGGGTCGGGTACTTCTGGCGCGACGCGCTGGGCTGGCCGTTGGTCTGGGACCAGGACCAGGAGACCGCGATCCGCTCCCCGCACGGCGGTCCGAAGATCACCTGGGGCGGTCCGCCCCTGATGCCGAAGACGGGGAAGAACCGGCTGCACCTCGACCTCGCTCCACCGGACGACGGTGATCAGCACGCGGAGGTCGACCGCCTGGTCTCGCTCGGGGCGACTCGGAACGACATCGGCCAGGGCGACGTCGGCTGGGTGGTGATGGCCGATCCCGACGGCAACGAGTTCTGTGTGCTGACCCCTCGATGAAGATCCGTCTGTCGTCCAGGTCCGACGTCGACCAGCGCGTCGTCCGGGCGCACGGCCTCGACCGCGGGTGGGTGGACCACGAGATCGCTCGTCTGGACGGCGTCTGGTCCGCGGCGGTTCGTCCCGCGCGGGACCGGGGCGCCGTGGTGCCGACGACGTTTCCGCGGGAACGCCGTCAAGGCCACAGCCTTGTCGGACGCTGGAAGCCGCCGGGGCCTTCGGCGAGAAGCTGATGCCGGTGCTGCAGGAGGTCGGCATCACCGAGGAGCCGGAGCTGTCTCCCGCGCACACGTTCGTCTCAGCCTGACGTCGTCGCCGCCCCCCTTCCGGCCCCCGCGAGGGGGAGCGCGAACCCTCCCGAGTTCTCGTGCTGTCGGCGCACCACCTCGGTGATCCAGACGGGCGCGAACGGAGACGTGCAGTTCGGGGGAGTCGGGTAGTCCTTGAGCACCTCGAGGCGCTCGCCGATGTCGAGGGCACGAGCGCGGTGCTCGGCGTGCTCGATCCCGATCTGGGCCAGGCAGTGGTTCATCGCCCACTGCAGGCGATCGGGGGCGTCCTTCATCTCCGCCTCGATGACGTCGAGCAGTCCTGCCAGGTCGAGGCCCTCGGGCTTCTTCGCCACGCGTTCGGTGGTCAGCGCCCAGCCGGCACTCGCGACCACCGGATCCGGGTCGGCGGACCACGCCACGCGCAGCTCTTCGGCGTGCGGGTTCTTCTTGACCACGTAGTTCACGAGCCAGTCGTGCACCTTGGGAGTGCGTGCCTCGCGCAGCATGACGTCCAGCTCGTCCCGCTCGAACGCCTTCGGACGGCAGATCAGGAGCGCCAGCAGTCTCGCCGCGGTGTCATCCGTCTCCCAGAGCCGGCGAGCGAGTTCCTGCTGCGTCTTCAGCCGCTTCGCGATCGCGCGCAGTCGGCCGAGGTTCACGCCGTGGTCGTCGCCGTGTCTCTCGTTGACCGCGCGTGCCTTGGGGTCCTCGAGCGCGGCCAGCTCGGCCATCACCTCGGCCACCGTCGTCTCGGCCACCGTCACCTCGGCCTCCTGTCCGTCTCGTGGGAGTTCCCGCCTGCGAGGGAAGCACGGTCGCCCCGGTGATCAGCCGGCGCATGGGGTCGGTGGGCCCTCCGCGGCGTCGAGGATCTCGGTGACCACGGCGGTCTTGGCGTCGGCGTAGTCCTGCACGTGCCGCCAGGTCCGCTGCGCGAGTTCGCGCTTGACGTGGGCGTAGCGCTCCCGCGCCGCGTCGTCGTCGCGCAGCCGATCGCGGAAGCGCAGCATCCGCTCCACCTCGGCCGCGCCCGAGCTGAAGACGTGCAGGTTGATGGCGGTGTCCGGCCCCCTGAACAGGCGGTGCTCGAACCACTCGGGCTCCCGGATCCGCAGGACGTAGCCGGCCGCCTGCAGATGTGGCACGTAGCGCGGCTCGTCAGCCGAATCCGACACGACCAGCAGGATGTCGATGATGGGCTTGGCCACCAGACCGGGGACCGACGTCGACCCGACGTGCTCGACGAGCAGCGCCGCGTCGCCGAGCGCGGAGCGGAGGCGGTCGGCCTCGCGACGGAACAACCGAGGCCAGTCGGGGTCGTACGCCGCGAGGGCGATCGGAGCGTTGTGCGGTTCCCGCGTCCCGACCGTGACCGCCTGGAGTTCCTCGTCGCGGCGCTGCCCGTCGGTGCTGTCCGTGTGCGAGCCCATGTCGCGCGGCCCCTCTCGACAAGCAGCCGCCCACCGTAACGCCGAGCGCGCCGTGCCTGCTCCCGGCCGCAGCTCGACCGGATCGCGGGAACGTGCGGCGACCGTGGGCTGGACAGATGCTCTCTGGATGGAGCCAGCGCCGCAGGCGGCGCCCGAGGTCGTGGGACTGCCTCCCGATGACGCCGCGCGCGTCTGCCTCGCGCTGAGCCTCGACGTCAGCATCGACAACCAGTGGCAGGTGGACTGGTGGGGATGGGAGTCGCCCACGGCGCGGGTCGTCGAGCAGTGGCCCCATCCAGGCAGTCCCACGACCGCGGTCCGGGTCCGGGTCGGGTTCGGCGGCGGGGCGGACGGCGCCGGCGTGCGGGAGCCGCGGCGGCCCTCGCCGCCCGTGCGGTCACGCGGCGCCGAACCGGACGACCACGGGGACGCCGACACCTGAACTGGAGACGTCCTCAGCGGGTCTGCGGTGCATGGATGGATGTCGGGTCCTGGCACCGGCGCCGGGCGGTCGACTGTTCGGGGGGGCTCTCGGCCGTCGGGGCGCACACGAGGGGCAGGTGGCGGTGGCGTTCCCCGCGGGATCGCCGTTCAGCCGGACACCTCGACCACGTTCCCCCGGGATCGTCCCGTCACCCTCACGTCCACCACGAGTGGGTGACGCCGCGGCTCCGGCGAGGAGCGTGGCGTTGACGCCAACCGGTCCGGGGGATCCACCGCCGACGACACGGACCCGCATGGCGCAGCGTGGCGTCAATCGTCGCGCCGGGCGCCGCGATCGGGTGTGCTCATGTCCCCTGTCCGGGGCGTGCCATCGGCGAGCCCGTAGCGCAGGTACACGGTGCCCTTCGGACCGGCTACGGGCGGTTCGAGGAGCGTGACGGTCGTGGGCACCGCGCCACCGTCGAACACCTTCTTCCCGACGCCGAGCACGACCGGGTGCACCCATAGGTCGAGACGGTCGAAGAGCTTCTCGCGCAGGAGGGTCTGCACCAGGTTCAGGCTCCCGACGACCTTCACGTGCTCGTGCCGGTCACGGATCTCGCGCACGGCGCCGATCAGATCCGGGCCGAGCTGCGTGGCACCGGCCCACGAGAGGTCGGGCGTGCCGCGGGAGGCCACGTACTTCGGGACGCTGTTGAAGAGCGTTGCGATCTCGTTGTCCTGGCCGCCCTCCTGGTACGGCCAGTAGGCGGCGAAGATGTCGTACGTGCGGCGGCCGAGCAGGAGGGCGTCCGTGCCCTGGTACGCGGCACCGACCTGCGCCCCGGCGACCTCGTCCAGCAGGGGCGCCTGCCAGCCGCCGAACGGGAACCCCTCCGGGTCCTCGTCGGGGCTGCCGGGCGACTGCCCGACGAGGTCGAGGGTCGCGAACAGCTCGATGTGGATGAGGCCCATGTCCTGCTCCCGATGAGGAGTCGTCTCGGTCGGGAGGTAGACCTGTGCGCGCCGCCAGACTCAGCGCTGCGCCGGCGCCCCACGCCGCCCTCACGCCGAGCGGCTGCCCCATGGCGGCCGCGTCTCTCGCGGGATCCCGCCACGTCCCTGGACACACCGTCTCGGGGGGGTCTGCGCGGACGGTCTACCGGGCAGTCGTCGTTGCGCCGCCCATCGCGCCGGCCAGGGCCACTCCCGCGACGAGCGGCGCCACACCGAGGAAGCCGACGACGTCCAGGAGGCCTGCGATGACGGCGAGCGAGACCCCGTCGGACCGGCCGGCAGTGCCCACGACAGCGCGAACAGCGGCAGGGGGACCACACCGGTGCCCAGCGCTGCGGCCCGCCCGCTCGGCGTCCGCGACCACCCAACAGCCAGCCGGCAAGGCAGGCCGGGGTGAACGTGAACAGTCAGTGGCAGATCGGGATGATGGCGCCGAAGTCGCGGTTCGACAGCGCCGCCGCGCGTAGAGGGCGTTCCACACCAGCGCCGCGGCGGCGACCACGACGAGAGCCGGCCACGTCCAGAAGACCGGGTTCCGAGACTCCAGACCCGTCTCCCGCCGCAGCAGGACCACGGCGGTTGCGGAACCGATCAGGGCCGGGGAGAGCAGGAATGCCACAGCGGCCCGGGCACGTCGGCCACCAGCCACGTGGACGACGGCACCCACGCCGACCGCGGCGGGCCCGCACGAGCCGGCTCCGGCGGCGGTGTCGGTGCGGCGGGGTACACGCCCAGCACTGTGTCCGTGCGACATCGCGGCGTCGAGGTCAGGTCCCCGAACAGGTGACCGGTGCTCGAGCGGCCCGATCCCTGTGAGCAGTGTCAGCCTGACGTTGGCGCGAGAGGCGGACGCCTGCCGCGAGGGGAGGAAGTGGTCGGCGATGATCACGGACCCGACGCTCATCCGGATCGGGCAGGTGGTGCAACTCAGCCACTCGGGCGAGCGCGAGGCCGCTCGCCACCAGTTCGCAGAGATCTGGGAGGAGATCGGCGGCGAGCGGGGGGACCCGCTGCACCGGTGCACGCTCGCCCACGCAATGGCCGATGTGCAGGACGACGTGCGCGACGAGCTGGTCTGGGACCGACGAGCCCTGGCTGCTGCCGACCTGATCACGGACGCGCGGGTGGTGCAGGCCGGCGTGACGCTTCCGGTAGCCGGCCTGTACCCGTCGTTGCACCTGAACCTGTGCGAGTGCTACCGAAAGCTGGGCGATCTCGTCCGTGCTCGCGAGCACCTCCAGCAGGCGCAGGCGACGATCGGCGTGCTCGGCGACGACGAGTACGGGCGCTTGATCAGGGACGGCCTGGAGCAGGTGGCCGAGCGGCTGCACTGAGGCGTCCTCGGCGCCGTGATCACCGAGCTCCACTGCGACGGTCAGAGCTCAGCGCTGGGACCGATCCGCCGGCTCGAGGGCATCCAGCACCTGTCCCCCTTGTCGGCCTGCTGCTGTTCGACCTCGGTCTCTCGCAGAACCCCGTCAGCGATCTGACGCCCCTGGCGGAGACGACCACCCTCACCAGCCGCGGTGTCGCCGCCGCACAGATCACCGACGACGGGCCGCTGGCGGGGCCGCCCGATCTCGACACGCTGCGGCTGGCGCAGAACGCGATCGTCGACCCCACGCCGCTCGGGACCATCCCGACGCTGCTGATCCTCGACGCTGTCGGCAATCAGATCGCCGACGTGCGCGGGCCGGCCGATGCGCCACTTCTCCAGGAGCTCCAGCTGGGGGCCAGCCCCCTGAACGACGTGACCGGCATCGAGTTGTTGCGTCGCCGGCGTGCACGTCAACCGCGTCGCCTGAACCCACCCGTCGGTGGGCCGTGCGAAGCCCTCCGGGTGCCGGCTGCGTTCCCGCATCGACGTGGACCCGGGCGCTCGCTACGCAGCGCGAGCAGAAGCTTGCGGAATGGCAACACGCGCTCGACGCCCGAGCGTTGGGGGAGCGCTCGGTGTTCGGGCGGTAGACGCCTGCCGGTGACCTGAGGACCCTCCCACTTCGGCGGCGGACGGTCCGCCGCCAGCTGCCCCGGCGGCGCCGGGCCGAGCCGGAACTCGAGAATGCGATCTGAGGTCTGGCGTACGCCTCCGGGGATGACATTCGTCGCCGCACATCTGCGATGCCTTGGCTGTCCCGCGACGGTGGAGAGGCCGCCCCATGCAGAGCTCGGAGCCCGCGCCCCCGCGACGATTGGGCTGGTCGGACGTGCCGGCGCACGTGCGCCGAGCGATCACGGACACGGTCGGAGCGCCGGTCGTGTCGATCCAGGCGCCCTCGGGCGGCTTCACTCCTGGCGTTGCGGCCCGTCTGCTCCTCGCCGATGGCCGCCGCTGTTTCGTGAAGGCAGCCAGCGCTGCGTACGGGGACTGGGTGCCGACCGCCTACCGCCATGAGGCGACGGTCAATGCGCACCTGCCGCCAGCGGTCCCCGCGCCGAGGATGTGGTCCCACATCGACGACGGGGACTGGGTCTGCCTCATCTTCGACGACGTGGCCGGTCGCTTTCCGTCGTTGTCCTGGGACGGTGAGGACCTGATCCGGGTACTGGACTCGATAGAGCGAAGCGTTCAGGCCCTGACGCCAAGCCCGATGAAGGACGCCGCCACCGTCCGTGATGCCTTCTCGGCAGTCCTCGGTGGCGCCTGGGAGCAGATCGAGGACGGGTCGGCGCTGGCCGACGCCGATCCTTGGGCCGCCGAGCACCTCTCAACACTGGCGTCGCTGGAGTCGCACTGGGCGGACGGCGTCGGCGGGGTCACGCTGTTACACCTGGACCTGCGTCGGGACAACATCCTGCTGACGCCGACCGAGGTCGTGTTCGTCGACTGGGCGTGGCCGGCCGTGGGGGCTCCCTGGCTGGACCTGGCGTGTTTCCTGCCCACCGTGGGCGCGCAGATGGTCCGATTCGACGCGAACGCCGTCTTCCTGTCCCGCGAGGTCGGTCGGACAGCACCGCCGGGAGCGGTCGACGCCTTCCTGGTGGCCCTCGCCGGCTACTGGCGGAGCAACTCGCTCAGGCCGGCTCCCTACTATGCGCCGTCGCTCCGGATGGAGCAGCGGTTGGCGGCTGACGGCGCCATGCGCTGGCTGCGGACGAGGCTTGGCGGATAGAGGGCGGAGCGTGTGGGCTGCCGTGTCGCGCGCCGCTCCGAGTTCCTCGTCCGCCCGGCCGAGGAGGTCCAGCGGCGAGTCGAGGTTCTGCGGGGGGTGGTTCACCAGGGTGTCCCGGCGTAGGAGCCCCTCGACGTCCACCAGCACGGGGCGAGCCGGGGCGGCCCCGCACAGCGGTGAACGGCACACCCACGTCTGGACGTCACCGCATCACGGCTGCCGACCAGCTGTGGTTCCTCAAGCCCGCTTCGACTGCTGCCAGGCCGCCGCGTTCCGTGCGGTGATCTGGACGGGGAGGTGCCACGCCGTGCACTCGGGGCAGGCGGCCATCCAGACGCGGGTGTGGCGGTAACAGGCTCGGTTGCGTGCCATGACGCGCTCGTCTCCCGGAGAGTGACGGCTGATGGGGGACCTGCGCCTGGAGGTCCCACCCAGCAGAACCCAGGGGGCCGGGCCTGATACCCGCATCCGTCCGTCCACGGCGGCCGGTGTCACGGCCGACACCGCCGGGTCCGGTCGGCGACCTGCCCCTCTGGTCGGGACCGGTGCGGTGGGACGGCGATGGGCGTGCGTCAGCCCGAACTCGTCCGGGGATCGATCGTCCTGTGCGGTTCCTGACCTGGTGCCCGCCGCGCCGGCACGCACTCACGCAGGCTGACGTCGCTCCGGCCGCGTGGCCGGTATCCCTGGGCGGGCCGAGGGCTCCGTTGGAGGACGGATCGGACCGCTGGGGGGATCGGCGGTCCTGGCGATGCGGTGTCGCAGGGTGCCGGATGCGGCATCGGGCCACGCCGCGGGGCGCAGGGAGGTCACGTGAGGTGACACCGCGGGCTGGCCGAGGACGACGTGTTGCTGGAGCAGCTGCGCGGCGCTCGGCGCGGCCGGTTCGCCGCGTTCGTCTCTGTGCCGGCACCGTCGGTCGTCGTCGGGCCGTCGTCGATCTGGACCTCGCGACCGCCGATCTCGAGGCGCACGTATTCCGGAGAGCGTTGGAACATCCTCTTGGGAAAGGCCCCATCGAGCAGGGAGCGGCAGCTCTGGCGATCCCGGTGTCGGTGGGTGCACCATGCAGCATCGGACGTCGACCCGAAGAAGGGAGGCCACCACAGTGACACCGCAGAACTCCGACGAGGACGACCTGCTGCTCGCGCAGCTGCGCACGGCCGTCCGGCAAGCAGGGACACCGACTCCCACGATGGTGGCCGCGGGTCAGGCTGCATTCTCGTGGCGAACGGTCGACGCTGAACTCGCCGCGCTCAGCCACGATTCGCTCGCGGATGAATCGGCACTCGTCCGGAGCAGCGCCGCACCACGCTCTCTCGTCTTCGAGGGTAGGGAACTGTCCGTAGAGCTCGACGAGACCGACGACGGTCTCGTCGGTCAGCTCGTCCCGCCCACCTCCGGAGAGGCGGCCCTCCTGGGGCCGGACGGGGAACTCGGGCAGGCGGAGATCGACGAGCTGGGCTGCTTCTGTTTCGAGACTTCGTCCGTGGGACTGGTCCGGCTGCGCTGCCGGACCTCGTCAGGGGTGCTCATGACGGACTGGTTCCGCCTCTGACGGGTGGACCGCACGACCGAACCCCGATTGGTCACCCCCTGGTCGCGATCCCCTGAGCAGGGCGAGCGACCCCGGGCGACGGGACCGCGGTCCCTGCCTCCGTCGGCTGGACGGCGAGTGCGGCTCAGCGGAGCTGGAGGAACGGGGGACGAACGCCCGGCTGCCCGTCCTCGAGTTCGTCGAGGATCGCCCGCCACGCCTGTTGTGCGGACGATCGGCCCGGCACCGTCCTGCGCGCGATCTCTCCGCTCACCAGTGCTGCGGAGAACGAGCTGCCGCTCCACTCGGCATACCCCTTGAACTCTTTGGGCCGAGGCTCTCCTGGTGTGTACGTCACGTTCACCTGCCCGTCGAGGTAGGTGCTGGAAACGTCCACTCCGTTCGAGAGCACGTCGATCCACGGGACATCGTCCGGAGTGAAGGCCGCGCGGATCCCGTCGTCCCTGGCCGCTCCCACCGCGACGACGTCATCCAGGGCGGCCGGCCATGACGGCTTACGCCGGTCGCCGATCGTGATGGCGGGGTGTTCGGCGTCCCCGGCCTCCCTCGTCGGGACGTCGCCGTGGTTGCCGGCGGCGGCCACGACGACGATCTCGGGATCCAAGCGGTCGATCGCCGTGGCGAGTACGAGCGGCGGCTGCCCGTCCTCGGTGAAACAGCCGAGTGACAGGTTGAGCACGTCCAACCCGGTGCGTCCGAGTTCGACGATCTTTCTCGCCACGTCCCAGGACGTAGCGGTGCCGCCGTCGTCCGACAGGACCTTGCGGAACTCGATCACGCAGCCAGGCGCCCTCTGCATGGCCAGCCCGGCCACGAAGGTGCCGTGTCCGGCCAGGGCCGGGTATCCGCCGTCTGGCTGTGGCCCGAGGAAGTCCTCGGCCGGCCCGACCAGACCCCCCGCGAGCCATGGATGGAGGAAGACCGACGTGTCCACCACACCGATCCGCACGCCTGGACCTGGCTCTGTCGGGCGGACCTCTGGCCTGGGCCGCCAGTCGGAGTCCGCGAGCGACGGCTCGGTCTCGGCGTGGGAGATGTTGCCGCCACCCTCCACATTCCCGACCAGCCGGTTCTTGCCGAGCGTCGGTGTCCATCTCTCGTACTTGGCGGCGAAGTGCGTGCGCAATGCCCACAGAAATCGGTCCATCCCAGGCGTCAGCGACTCCACGTACGCATCGACGCCGGCGTTTCCTGCAGCCTTCTCCACGAGAGCTCTCACCGCAGCGTCCGCTTTGGCCTCCCGTTTGAGTTCCGCCACGGCGATGGCCGCTGCCTTCTCGTCGTCGAAAAGGGGGATCAGACCCAGGCCGAGGTCCTGGCTCTCGTAGCGGCTCTTGTTCTCAGCGGTCGGAGCCTCGAAGCCGACGTCCCACGCGCGCAGGACTCGCAGCACCTCTCCACGGTGTTCCAGGACGACGACGAGTTCAGACCTGTAGACGGCGTACCGGTCGCTCCAGCGCGGATCCGCGGCCATTGGTCCCCCCTGCCGATGGGACTGTTGCTGGGTCGGGAAAGTGTCGCGGTCGACGGGTACGAACGAACACCCGTGACACGCCATGACCCGTTGACTCGCCCCTCGCCGCGGGCGCACCGTCATGGGGTGAGTTCCGTGCGTGACGTCCGCACGACCCCTCGGACCGGCGTCGACACGGACCTGGAGGCGTCTGCGGTCAAGGCGCTGCAGTTGTCCCGGCTGCGGCCGACCGAGGCACGAGCGATCGGCGCCGCCATCCTGGAACCGGCCCGGCGCAGCGGTGCCTGGCAGGTCGTCAGCATGGCCGAGCGGGCGCTGGGCGTCGCCGCGATGAATCTCGGCCAGATCGAGGCGGCCCTGACCCATCTGCGGGCTTCCGTGGCGGCCGGACGGCGTGCCCGGTCCCGGCACCGGGTGGCTCAGGCGCGGATGAGCCTGGCCGCGGCCCTGGTCGTGCGTGGGCAGTCCGGTCAGGCCTTGCGCGAGATGGAGGCGGTGCTCCCGGATCTCGAGGGCGTCGAGGCGGCCCGGGCCCGCGTCCAGCGGGCGGCCATCCTGCAGGAGCTCGGTCGCGACGACGCCGCCCTGGATGAGGTGCGCCGTGCCCTGCCGGTGCTCCGGCAGGCCGGCGACGCCGAGTGGGCCGCCCGCGCGCTGTCGAACCGCAGTCTGATCCAGACCTCGCGACGTGCCTTCGCCGCTGCCGAGGCGGACCTGGTGGACGCACTCCGGCTCTGCGTCGAGCACGACCTGGACCTCCTGGGCGCCTTCGCCGAGCAGAACCTGGGCTGTGTGAAGGCGAAGCGCGGCGACGTGCCGGCGTCGCTGCGGCACTTCGACGCTGCCGACGAGCGTTACCGCCGGTTCGGGCTCGTCGAGGCGTCATTGCTCGTCGACCGGGCGGAGGTGCTGCTGTCGGTGCGGCTGCTCGACGAGGCGCGGACGATCGCCGAGGCCGCGGTCGCCGCGTACCGGAACCAACAGCGTGAGGTCCGCCTGCCCGAAGCGCAGTTGCTCCTGTCGACCGTCGCGCTCGTGCAGGGGGATGCCGCCACGGCCTGTGACAGCGCGACTGCGGCGATCCAGGGTCTGCACCGGCTGGGGCGGACCAACCTCCTGGCACTCGCTCGGTTCGCTCGGCTACAGGCCCAGGTGGCCGCCGATCCCACCG
This sequence comes from Geodermatophilus sp. CPCC 205761, assembly GCF_051383655.1. Lineage (NCBI taxonomy): Bacteria > Bacillati > Actinomycetota > Actinomycetes > Geodermatophilales > Geodermatophilaceae > Geodermatophilus > Geodermatophilus sp. CPCC 205761. The sequence continues at coordinate 95,287 of NZ_JALPKQ010000003.1, read as the reverse complement.
GCACCAGTGCGGAGCGGGCCGCACGCGTGGCCGAGGCCCTGGAGGCGGCCAAGTGGAAGGTCCCGGCGCTGGAGGCGCGGGTCCTGGCCGGCCGGATCGCGCTGGACCAGGGCCGGCGGAGCGCGGCCCGGCGCCACCTGTCGATGGCCAGCCGTGCCCGGCACTCCGGCCCGGCCGACGCACGTGTCCGCGCCTGGTTGGCCGAGGCGCTGCTCCGCCGCGCGGACGGACGCAAGGCCGCCGCGCTGTCGGCGCTGCGGGCGGGGCTGCGCATCGTCGAGGACTACCAGGCCACCCTGGGGGCCACCGAGCTGCGCGCACACGTCAGCCTGCAGCGGGGATCGCTCGCCCGGTTGGGACTGCGGATGGCGATCGAGGACCAGGATCCGCGGCGGGTGATCTGGTGGGCTGAACGAGCGCGAGCCAGTGCCCTGCGGCTCCGCCCCGCCCAGCCACCCGAGCACCCGGAACTCGCCGGCAACCTGGCGGACCTCCGGTCGACCATGGCCGAGATCGAGGAGGCCCGCGGGGCCGGCCGTGCCGACGATGCGCTGGTCGCCCACCAGGTCCTCCTGGAGCGACGCATCCGCGACTGCTGCCGGACGCTCCAGGCCGGTGAGAGCGCCGAGCGCCGGCCGCTCCGGCACTCCGTGGCGGATCTCACCGGCCCCCTCGGCGACGCCGCCCTCGTGGAGTACGTCGAGCTGGAGGGTGATCTGCATGCCGTGACCGTCGCCGGGGGGCGCGCCCGGCTGCACTTCCTCGGCCGGGCCCAGACGGTGCGACAGGTGCTGACGCACGTGCCCTTTGCGCTGCACCGCCTGGTCAAGCCCCGGGCCGCTTCGACCGGTCGGGAGGCCGCGGCCACGGCCGTGCTCCAGCGTGCGGCCACGGCATTCGACGACCTGCTGCTGCGGCCGCTGCGACACGAGGTGGGGGATCGCCCGCTCGTCGTGGTTCCGACCGGAGCGTTGCAGTCACTGCCGTGGTCGGTGCTGGCGTCCTGCCATGGCCGGCCGGTGAGCGTCAACCCGTCGGCGACGATGTGGCACCAGGCGGTCAGCCGCCCCCGGCCTCCCGACGACGCTCCGGTCGTGGTCGTGGCCGGTCCCGGACTGCCGGGCGCGACGATCGAGGCCTCGACGATCGCCGCGCTGTACCCCGGGTCCGTCCTGCTGTCCGAAGAGGTGGCGACCGCCCCCACGTTGCTGGCGCGTATGAACGGAGCGGCCGTCCTGCACCTGGCCGCGCACGGCAACGTGCGCTCGGACAACCCGCTGTTCTCGTCGCTGACGCTGGCGGACGGTCCGTTGACCGTGTACGAGCTGGAGCGCCTGGCCCAGGCACCGCACCACGTGGTGCTGGCCGCCTGTGACACCGGTCGGCCGCACATCGTCGCCGGTGAGGAACTCCTCGGCTTCGGCGCCGCCCTGCTCGGCGGCGGTACCGCGACGCTGGTCGCGCCGGTCGTGCCGGTCCCCGATGCCGCGACGGTGTCGTTGATGCGGTCGTACCACGAGAAGTTGCGGGCCGGTCACCCGCCGTCCGAGGCGCTGGCGGCCGCCCAGGCGGGGTTCGACGCCGAGGACTCCGCCGGCTGGGCTGCGGCCGCTGCGTTCGTGTGTCTCGGGGCCGGGTGAGGCGGCCGGTCCCGGCACCCGTGGACTCAGGCGTTCAGCAGCGCCTGCACCGCCTGGTAGGTACGGATCCGGGCCAGCGCGCGGGCCCGGGTGGGGCCGATGCTGCCGATGGGGATGCCCAGGCGGCGGCTGATCTCCTCGTACGACAGCGGCGGGTCCTCGATCAGCAGCAGGAGGAGAGCCCGCTGCCGTCCGGGCAGCTCGGCCAGGGCCATGAGGAGGGCCTCGTGCCGTTCGCTCTCCAGCAGGTTCGCCTCGACGGCAGGTGTACCGGTTCCCTCCGGCCACGCCTCCTCCCCGAGATCGGCAGGCACGACGTACCGGCGTCCTCTCAGCACGTGCAGACACTCGTTGCGCGCGGTGGTGACGATCCAGCCGGGCAGCGCCTCGGGTTGCCGGATGAGACGCAGGTTCTCGACCAGCCTCAACCACACCGTCTGGACGACGTCCTCAGCGTCGCTGCCCTGTAGGCGGTAGCGGCGGACGACCGAGAGCACCAGGAGCGAATACCGGTCGACGAGCGCGTTCCAGGATGCAGTGTCACCGTCGATGGCGGCCGCAACCAGCGAGGCGACGGGATTGTCTTCGTTGTCGTGATCCAACGGTCCACCCCCTCTCGACCGGGGCTGTGACAGTTCGGGCCAGCCTAGTGGCACGGATGCTGGGTTCGACGGTCGTGGCGACTCCGTTCGCACCGGGGTCGCCGGTCTCGAGAACGGCCATCGGCGATCGGGAGCGACACGCGGTTTGCTCGCCCGTGCCGCCGGAGTCGATTCGGTTCTGCCGGACGGGCCTACGGCACGTTCGCCGGGGTCATCCGTCCCTGACAGCAGCGCGAGCCGGGCGTCCGCGGCCGGCCCTCCGACACCCGAACGGCACCGGACGCCGTCGGGCGGCAGAACTCATCGAGGTCCCGCTCCAGGTCCGCTTGGAGACTTCTCACCAGTGCGGACCGTTCGGCCTTCGCCCGTGCCAATTCAGATTCGATGTCCGCGACGACATCGGCGAGCACGTGGAGGTACTCGCTCTTCTCCTCCGCATTCAGGTCGTCGAACGGGGTGGACTGCAGGGACAGCGCTTCGTTCATGAGAGTCCTCGATTCGATCGCGGACGACGGTGTGGACCGTCTTCCTGCTGCCTGGGGAGCCTGGACGCCGTGCGGGGGCGTACCCGTGCCCGCCCACCTGCCCGGGACGAGTGCGCCCCGGTGCTCTAGAGGAGGCCGCGTCCCCCTGGCAGATACGCCGGAACCGCCGGAGGGCGACCGGCCGTGCCACCTCTCCCCGTGCACGGCGGCCGGGGCCGGTCCGTTCGGCGAAGGTGCCCGAGCTCCCGACAGGACGGAGGGCTATCGAGCCCTTCCGCCGGTCCAGAGCACACGACGTATCTGGGATCCCGACCACGGCTCAGATCCGTGAGGCGGCCGACCACGAGGCCGTGCCGCCCGGCCCCGGCAGTCGATCCACCAGGAGTTCGCCGTGCCGTCACGAGCCCGTCACGCGCTCATCGTCCCGCGTCGCCGGCCGCGCACCCGCGTCCTGCTGGTCGCCGTCACCGTCGCCGTCGCTGCGCTGGGCGGTGGGGGAGCGATTGCTCAGACGGCCCGCACGCCGGCCGGTTGCGACGACGCGCGCCCACCCCTGGACGTGGTTGCGTCGCCGGACATCGCGCCCGTCATCCTGGCGGTGGCCGAGTCCGTCGATGACCTCAGGGACTCGAACGGGTGCATCCGAGCGCGTGTGCGGGCCGAGGAGGATCCCGACGTCCTGAGTGCGCTGGTCCAGGAAGGGGCGAAGCCCCCCGACGTCTGGATCCCGACGTCCTCCCTGTGGGTGGAACGCGCCGCCGCGAGTCACCTCCTCGAGCCTGCACAGCACCCCAGCATCGCGTCCAGTCCGCTGGTCCTGGCGGTGTCGTCGTCTCTCCACGACGCGCTGGCCGGTGCCGACGGCCCGCTCGGTTGGGACGCCCTGGTCAGCGCCGCATCAGGTCGCCAGGTGGTGCTGGACGTCTCGCAGGGGCCGACAGCTCCCGCCACGGTCGGGCTCCTCCTGGCGCTGAGAGCGACCGCCGACCGTGGGCCGGATGGCCGGGCGACGGTGACGGACCTCCTGCGGGGGCTGCGCACGAACGGGACGGCTACGGGAGGCGCGCCGGTCGGAGCGGACGTCGCCGTGCCCGTCAGCGAGCAGGCGGTGTGGGCCCAGCACGAGAAGGACGATCCCCGGCCGGGCGACGCTCGCCCGGGCCTCCCACCCGAGCCGGTCGCCGTCTACCCGTCTCCGGCGGCGACTCCGTTCGACCATCCCTTCGTCGACCTCACAGCCGGGGGGACGACCGCATCGGACGCCGGACGGCTGCTCGCCGCGCTGCAGGCTGTCGGCGGCCGGCATCGACTCCGCGAGGCCGGGTTCCGCGGGGCGGACGGCGTCGGCGGCGGCCTGACCGCTGACCACGGGATCGATGGTTCCCAGCCGGGCACGGTGGCCGTCCCGGACGTCGCGACGGCGGACGAGGCGGTGCGGGTGCTCGAGGTCCTGCGGCGGGACTCTCGTCTGCTCGCCGTCGTCGATGTCTCCGGGTCCATGGCCGCCGTCGTCCCGGAGGCGGGGGGAAGCACCCGGATCGAGCTCTCGATGCGCGCCGCGGCCGCGGGCCTCGCCCTGTTCCCCGACTCCAGCCAGATCGGGCTCTGGGCGTTCTCCGAGGACGTCAGCGCCATCTCCGACTACCGGGAGGTGCTCCCGATCACACCGCTCGCCGGTACCGAACCGAACGGGCGCGAGCTGCTCGCCCGGGCCCTGGGGGAGTTGGAGCCGGTCACGAACGGCGGCACCGGCCTGTACGACACCACGCTCGCTGCCGTGCGCGCGGTTCGCGCCGGTTGGGACCCCGGGCGGGTCAATGCGGTCGTGATCCTGACCGACGGGGAGGACACCGACGACGACGGCATCGGGCTGGATCAGCTGCTGGCCACACTCCGCGCCGAGCAGTCCGACGGACGGGCGGTGCCGGTGATGACGATCGCCTACGGGGCAGAGAGCGGGATCGACGCGCTCGCCGCCATCAGCCAGGCCACTGGTGGCGCCGCCTACCGGGCGACGAGCCCGGATGAGATCCGCCAGATCTTCCTCGACGCGGTCGGCCAGCGGGCCTGCCGGCCGAACTGCGTCCCCATGACCGACGGCTGAACCCGTCGAGGACGGTCGCGTCGCGCCCGTGCGCCGCGGTCGGTGTCTCGGGGACATCGACCGCGGCGCTGCAGGCCCGACGAGACACCGCGTGGATCGGAGAGCGGAGACCATGACGAGCCCCCCGGCACGCCGGGTCCGGGAGATCACCGACCACCGGCGGGCGGCCCCCGCCATGACATCGCCGCGCCGCATCGGGTCGCCTGATCCGGCGGCGGCAACCCCGACCGGACGGTCCGGCGTCTCGTCACCGGCCCCGGCCGACTGCAGCTCCGCCTCGGGTGGTGCGACGAGGCGCGCGGCATCGGGTCCGGGGGTGGTCACCGCGGAGATGGTTCGGAGCCGGCTGCAGGAACCCGCACGGGCCGCCGCGGTGGTGACTGCCGGCCGCGGCCCGCTGTGCCCCGAGGGGCAGCAGTACATCGCGCCCCCGCGAGCCCGGACGTCCGGCGCAGGCGTGCCGGAGACGCCGTACCGACCGGACGAGGAGGTCCGCTCATGAGCACACCGGCCAGGACCTGTGACGACGGCCAGGTCGCGTCCGGAGCGGTGGACGTCCTCGTCGTCGGAGCCGGCTTCGCCGGCATGTACGCCGTCCTCCAGGCGCGGCGGCACGGCTTCTCGGTGCTGGGCCTCGAGGCCGCGTCCGGAGTCGGCGGGGTCTGGTACTGGAACCGCTATCCGGGTGCCCGGTGCGACGTCGAGAGCATCGACTACTCGTACTCCTTCGACGAGGATCTCCAGCGGGACTGGACCTGGTCGGAGCGCTACGCCACCCAGCCGGAGATCCTCCGTTACGCGGAGCACGTCGCCGACCGCTACGACCTCCGCCGCGACTACCGCTTCGACCGCCGGGTGACGGCGGCGGCCTTCGACGGCACTGACGCCAACTGGACGGTGACGACTGAGACCGGCGAGTGTCACCGGGCGCGGTGGCTGGTCTTCGCCACGGGCAGCCTGTCGGCCCCCAACAGGCCGGATGTCCCGGGCCTCGACGACTTCGGCGGACTGCTCCTGCAGACGTCGCGGTGGCCGCACACGGAGGTGGACCTGACCGGCCGTCGGGTGGGCGTCATCGGCACCGGGTCGTCGGGCGTCCAGCTGATCCCGCTCGTCGCCGAGGTGGCCGCCCGGCTGACGGTGTTCCAGCGGACGGCGAACTACACCGTGCCGGTCCTCAACCGCCGGTTCGCGCCGCACGAGTGGAACGAGATCCAGCGTGCCTATCCGGAGCGTCGCCGGCGGTCCTGGGCCAGCCTCGCCGGGACACCTCACGTCGCCTACCACAAGCAGTATGCCGAGATCGACGAGGCCGAGCGCCTGGCCGCGTTCGAGGCCCGGTGGCGGGAGGGCGGCGTCCTCTTCGGGAAGACGTTCGACGGGCAGGCCGTCGACCCGGAGATCAACGAGGCCGCCCGGCGGTTCGCCGAACGCAAGGTCCGAGAGATCGTCCGAGACCCACAGACCGCCGAGGACCTGCTGCCGAGCGGTCACCCGGTGGGGGCCAAGCGCATCTGCACCGACAGTGGCTACCTCGAGACCTTCAACCGCGGCAACGTGGAACTGGTCAACCTGCGCCGCGATCCCATGGTGCGGATCACCGAGCGCGGCGTGGAAACCGCGCGTGCGTCACACGATCTCGACGTCCTCGTGCTGGCCACCGGCTTCGACGCCATGACCGGCGCACTGACCCGGATCGACGTCCGGGGACCGCGCGGCGACGTGCTGGCGCACACCTGGGCGCACGGCCCCCTCACCCATCTCGGGCTCGGGGTGCCGGGCTTCCCCAATCTGTTCGTGCTGACCGGCCCGGGCAGCCCGGCCGGCCTCTCCAATCTCCCTCTCGCCGCCGAGCAGCAGGTGAACTGGCTGATGGAACTCCTGGCGCACTGCGGGCAACGCGGGATCCGCACCGGTGGAGGCACGGGCGGACGCCGCGCAGGCGTGGACCCGGCGCGTCGACGAAGCGGCGCGCGCCACGCTGTTCCCCCGAGCCGACTCCTGGTACCTGGGCGCCAACGTCTCCAGTAAGCCGCGAGTGTTCATGCCCTACATCGGGGGCTTCAAGCCGTACGCGGACCGGTGTGACGACGACCGCGACGGCGGCTATGCGGGCTGGCACGTCGGCGACGTCACCACCGCGGACGCCGAGGATCTCGCCGGCCCACGCAGCGAGCCGCCGGCACCCGTACGGGGAGGACCGCGGACAGCGACCTAGACCGGACGCTGGCGTCCTGGACACGGGGTCCCCGCGCGTCTGGGAGATGACGCCCGAGGAGGCTCAAGGGGGGTGGCCGCCTGCCAGGTGTCCGGCGCCGCTCCCTTCACCGGCCCGCTGACGACGGCGCGTGCACGAACGGCACCCGTCCCGTCCGGCGGTGGGTGTCAGCGGCGGCCGCGACCAGCCGTCTCCCGGCGAGAGGGGCAGGGGAGTTCAGCATCGGTTGCTGTGAACCGGCTGAGCCCGGGCTCGGCGCCTGGCTCCCGTCAGGAACGAGGGGACGTCGCCAGGGATCCCGGGGAGGCGCCGACGGCGACGTGGTGGGGATCCGCACGATGCGGGACGGCGAACCGCGGACATCTCAGTGGTGCGACGGCCGATTCGCGCCGGCCCCGTCCTCATCGTCGGCCGTGACCCCACATCTCGAGGTAGACGTCGAGGACGAGGTCGATCCGCACGAGGCAATCGGCGACGGCGGCCCGGTTCTGCGGCGTGTCCTTCCGCTGTTGTCGGACCCGGGCCCGGGCGAGCTCCTGGCAGGCTCCGGCGAAGTCGATTCCCAGGTCGGTGCGGAGATCCTCGATGAGGGCGGTCATGACGGCTCCCGGGTGTCGATGAGGTGATCGGGGTCAGCAGAGCGACAGCGCATCGGCCCTCTCGGCGTCGCCTCGAGAGCGGGGCGGGGCTCCGGTCCCAGCCGCCGGACGCGGTCCCACATCCCCGCGACGGGGTACTCGCGGAGAGACGCAGCGGGGGCGACCCGGACGATCACCACTGCGCGACTTCTGCGGTCGCATCGGAGGGCACGGGATCGGGTGTGGGCGGAACTCCCCGTCGAGGGGACCGGCGGTGCCGCAGGCAGGTGCGCGGAGACAGGTTGGCGTATCCGGTGGGCAGCCTGGCGCACGTGCGGCCGCACTCCAGCGGAATGGAGTACGGATCCATCTGCCGAGCCATGTGGACGAAGCGAATGCCGTCGGCAGGATCGCAGGTGTTCACCGGTCTCTCCTGATGCCTCAGCCGTCGTAGGAGGTGCAGGGTGGGCGACACGGCGCCATGCACGCCGCCGGGTGGCGGAGCTCCGAGCGGTGGCCCCGAGGGGCGGCTGCTCCGAGTCAGGCGTCCGAGCGGATCTGCTTGACAGACGCCTCCCAGGGGTCCCCTGATACCGGCCTCGACGGCTCAGCCGATCCACCTCTGCACCCCTCGCGCAGAGAGCGACTCCGGCGACGCTCTGCCGTGTGCCGCTCCGGTGAGCGATTCCGTTCGATGGGGTCGCGAAGAGCCGGCCGACGTCAGCCCTGACCGCCAGTCGACCGTCCGGCCCTGCGTATCACGGACGGGTCGGCGCGCTCCAACCTGTACGACGGATGTGTGAAGCAGCCCGAACAAACCCCGAGGAGAACCTGACGTGAGCATCACGCCTCCTGACATCGAGGCCCAGACGTTCCCCATCGTGTTCCGCGGCTACAAGGTCGAGGCCGTCGACGCCTTTCTCGACCGGTTGCAGGCGGACCTCGCCGAGGTGCTCGCTGCCCGGGCGGGAGAGCCGACGACGACAGCCCCGGCGGCAGCTGCTGCCGATGAGGAACCGAGGCCGGGTGCGGCCGTGTCCACGCCGGGTGCCGACGAACGCGCCGGTGAGCCCGGTCTTGCCGCCCGCGCGCTGCGCACGCTGGCGCGAGCCGAGGAGATGGCAGAGCAGATCATGACCGATGCGGCTGCCGAGGCGGACGAGATCCGGGACCGGGCGCACCGGGAGCGTGAGGACATGATCGCGGCCGCGAAGGTCGAGAGCGGCCGGATCGAGGCCGAGATGGAACTGCGCCGGCAGCGCGAGCTGGCGCCCCTGGCGATGCAGGCGCAACAACTGCGGGCCGAGATCGACAGGCTCAGCCGTCTCGAGCGGCAGAGCCACGACGTCATGCAGGCGTTCCTGTCGGAGCAGCAGCGTCAGCTCGAGCAGCGCATTCCTGTGGCGTCGGCTGCGACGGCGGCCGAACCCGCCTCTGCCAACGTCGCCGTCCGGGCCGTCGCCTGACCTGCGGCGCCCACCACAGGAGCGCGTCGGCCGCCTCAGCGGATGGCGCCTGCGGCCACCGCCCCGCAGAAGCCGGTCCTGCAACGCCTCCCGTACACCCGACGCCCGGTGCCATCGACCTTCCAGGTCGGCGACCTGTCATCTCCCGGTGACGTGCGGGCACGAGGCCGTCCGGCGGACGTCTTCCGACACATCCGGCCTCCGCTGGGCCATGAGATCGCGGTTGAGTGGCGTGCGGACGCCGTTCCGCGACCGGCAACGGTCCCGGCGTGTCGGAGCGACGACCTCCGCCTCACCACAGCGTCGGCGATCGGCGAACCAGCGCCCTCACCCCTTCCAGCCGGAGAGACATGGACACCGACCTCTTCGCCCTCCTCTGCGACGCACTGGGCTACGACCCGGCCACGGTCCTGGTCATCCGCGTCCGTCGCGAGCAGGTCAGCGTCACGTACACCGACCCCTCGGGCATGCCCTGCGGTCGCGTCCATCAGTCCGATCGACCTGCCGGCGAGGCAGCCTGACCGGCGTCGCCGGAACCGGTGGAGGGCCGGCCGACCCCGGTCCGCGCCGTTCAGCCAGTACGCCGCCACGCGCAGCGTCGGCTCGTCGGAGCATGACGAGGGTGGTGGGGATGGCGGGAGGGCGCGTCACCAGCGCGGGATCCCTGCCGACGCCGTGGAACAGGCCGATCCCGTCCCGTCCACGTGACTGACGCGATCGCCGCCCACTGCGTCCTCGTCGACCGTGGGAGGCGTAGGGAGACGTCGCGGGACGGCGGGTTCGTCGTCCTCACCTGTCGGAGCCCCCGGTGCGGTCGTCTGGTCGGCAGCCGCCCGTCTGCCTCTCCGCGGCAGCACACAACGGCACGGCTCCCGTTCCGGGGCCGCTCCCGCTTGCTATCGCGTCCGCGCGGTCACCCGCTCGGATCGCGTCCGGATGTCCAGGGTGCTGCGGACCTCGGCCAGCGCGACCTCGAGCTCCTCCCGGGTGTCGGCGGCGAGCACGACGTGCCCGGCCCGTTGGGCGGACGAGCGGAGCGACCGGATGACATCTCCCTCGGCCACGATGAGGCCGGCGTGGACGACCGCTGGGTGTCCGAGGACCTCGTCCAGCCCGCGGATCCGTGTGACGACCCCCGGGGCGGCGACGGGGAGGTAGCTCGCCGCGTACCGCACGGGCCCCGACGGTGACGGCAGGGGCAACCCCATCGCGGCCCGAACGACGAGCTCGAACCAGTCCACGCCGTAGGTCAGCCCCAGCAGGTCCATGATGAAGTCGCCCGGAGTCCGGACCGCCACCTCCATGAGCGTGGGGCCTGCCGCCGCCAGCCGGAACTCCAGGTGGACGATCCCGGTGCTCATCCGCAGCGCCCGGAGGACGGCGGCGGCGAGCCCCTCGACCTCCGTCGCGACCGCGGGCGCCAGGCGGATGCCCGTCCGGTGGCTCACCTCGACGAAGTGCGGAGGGCCTGTGGTCTCCTTCGCGGTCGTGTTGGACAACCACACCTGACCGTCCCGGACCAGCGCCTCCCAGCTGTACTCGGGGCCGGCCACGGCGGCCTCGACCAGCAACCGCCCCTCCCCGGCACGCCGGCGCGCCACCTCGAGGTATCCGTCGACGTCCGTGACCAGTTCGACTCCGGAACTGCCCGAGGAGGACAGCGGCTTGACGACGACAGGCATCCTCGCGGCGGCCCAGTCGGCGGCCGCGCGCAGGTCGTCGGTGAGCAGGTGGTCCGGCTGGCGCACTCCGGCAGCGGCGAAGGTGCCGCGCTGCAGGGCCTTGTTCCTCGACAGGACGGCGGCGTGGATCCCCGGGCCGGGTAGCCGCTCGGACTCCTGCAGGAGTGCAGCGGCCATCACCTGGGGTTCGCTGAAGGCCACGACGCCGTCGGGTCGGCCGGCGGCGGCGGCGGCCGCCGCCGCCGCCACCCAGTGCTCGTCGAGATCGCCCTCGCACATCCGGACGTCGTCGACCTCGCCGGCCAGGGCGGATGCCCGGGCGACCGACTCGACCGCGCGTACCCGCAGCCCGAGACGGCGGGCAGCGGCCAGATAGGGCCGCCCCATCCGGCCCACTCCCACCAGCATCAGCTCATCCACGCCGCTCCACCTCCGCCTTCGCCTTCGCTGTCGTGTCCTGGTCCCCGTCACGCCTGTTCGAGTACGGCCGCGGCGGCCGGCGGGCCCGTGACCCGTGCGCCGCGGGCCAGGGATCGGCCACCGCGGTGGGCCCGCTTCGGGGAGTACCAGGTCGCGACGACCCGGGCCCCCACACCGGTGGCGGCGAAGGCGCCGGCGAGGGCCAGCCACCCGACCGCTCCCGCGCTCAGGACGACGGTGGTGAGCAGCACCGGGCCGATGATCGCGGCGACGGGCTGCCCCAGGTTGTACACACTGAGGTAGTAGTTGCGCCGGTCCTCCGGGGACAGCGCGTACGAGAGCCCCCAGGCGCCGATCGACTGCCAGACCTCGCCCAGTGTCAGGGCCACGGCGGCGATCAGGAGGGCGATGCTGGCGGTGAGGCCGTCCAGCGACTCGGTCACCGCCACGAGGGCGCAGCAGAGGGCCAGGCACCAGCCCGACCAGTGCTGCCGCTTCGCGAACGCCCGCACGCCCTCCACGCGCCGGCTCAGACGCAGTCCGGCCACGACCGCCAGCACGGTGTTGATCGTGACGATGACCCCCACGAGTGCCGGAGGAGCGTTCGTCCGGCTGGCGATCCACAGGGGGAGTCCCAGGCTCAGGAGAATCGGGTGCAGGACGAGGACCCCGTTGGCGGTCGCGAGCACCAGGTACCTCGGGTCATGGACGCGCACCGCCTGGGCGGCCGCCTGTCGTGGGGCTGGGCGGTGGGGCGGAACGCGTCGCCGGGCCAGGAGGGCGGCGGCGAGGCAGAAGGAGATCGCGTTGGCGACCACCAGCGCGCGGTAGCTCGCTGCGGAGTCCTGGGCGATGCCCAGCGTGGCCAGCAGTGCGCCGCACGCGAAGCCGGCGTTGCGCACCGCCCGGATGGCAGCCATGGTCCGGACGCGCGACGCAGGCTCCTCCGTGGCGCCCACCAGCGCCTGCAGCACCGGGCCCACCGCCCACTCGGTGGCGCCGAGCAGACAGGCGACCGCGACGAAGCTCCAGAAGCCGTCGACGAAGAGGTAGGCGAGGAAACCCGCCCCCCGCCACAGGAGCAGCAGGACCAGTGCCCGCTTGCTCCCCAGACGGTCGGCCAGCCTGCCGAGGGGCACGGCACAGAGCAGGCCGATGACCCCGGCGAGGGACAGCCCGAACCCGATCTGCCCCGTGCCCAGCCCCACGGCCCGGGTGAAGAAGAGCGCCGAACCGGCGAGGAACAAGCCGGTGCCGATCGAGTCGATCAGGGATGCTGCGAGCACCGCGCGGCTCGCTCGACCCGCCGGCAGGAGGCTCGCCAGCCTGCGGCGGACACCGGTGCCCGCCCGCGGTTGCCGGTGCCGGGCAGCGCCGACCCCCCCGGCCGGCCTTCGACGCACCGCGGGTGCGCGGTCGCGCTCCTCCCGGTGGGGACGGTCGCTCACGCGAACGGGAGCCATGCGCCGGGGTCGTCGACCGCCGACCCGGAGCCCGCCTCGGCCAGCAGCCGCTCACGGGTGGCGCGGTTGTGCTGCCGGATCGCCGGGTCGGCGCCCTTCAGCACGCTGTCGGGGTCGAGGTCGACCATCCACAGGGGACGCAGGCGCGCGCCGCGGAGGACCTTGGCCTCCAGGGCCTTGACCCCGGCGTGCAGCCGGCGGACGCCCAGTTCCGGCGCGCGGGCCACCTGGCTGTAGTAGACGAGGTTGAAGTACTCGGCGGCGCGGTCGAGCCGGTCGTAGTCGAACCCGGCCCAGCGGAGGAAGAGCGTGTTCCCCCGGATGTAGTACAGGCAGAAGCCCACGATGTCGCCACCACGCCTCCGGCAGACCGCGACCCGGGCCGCCCGACCCATGCCGGTCATGTGCCGATGGAGGAGGCCCCGCCAGTGCGCTTCGGGCGCCACGTGGCCGTACTTGGCCTGCGTCGACGCGGCCAGTGGCGCCAGCTCCGCCCAGCACTCAGCCAGCGGCAGGTGGTCGACGGTGTACCCGGCCCGCTGGAAGCGGCCGACCTCGTTCCGCACGTTGCTGCGGCGCTTGGCCGGGAGTGTGGCCAACCACGCGTCCCAGCCACCGGGCGGCAGGTCGAACCAGGCATCGGCCTCGAGCAGCACGGGGGTGTGGGTGACGCCGGCGTCCGCCAGCGCCTGTGCATCGGCCGACGTCACGTACATGGCCACGCGGGCGCTGCCGTCGCCACGCGGGCATCTCTCCAGCGGCCAGGTCTGCACCAGGGACACGAGCTCGGCCACGGCCTCCGCGCGCACGGGTCCACTCGCCGAGAGGATGTGCGTCTGGTAGCCCTGCCGCGGACCCACGATCAGGCCCCGCTCGGGGAGCGTGGGCAGGCCGTGTCCGGAGAGGACGTCGTTCCAGCGGTAGAGCGGAGACGGGGGCTCGGTGGGTTCCCAGACGGGGACCGCGGCCGAGGGCAGCCCGTCGACGGAGCTGACGACGGCACCCGAGATCCCGCCACCGTGACCGGCGCAGAACGTCAACCAGTCCGCCGACGAGTAGAAGTGCTCCGCCGCGAGGCGATCCCACGCGGTGGCGTCCAGTCCGCCGAGCGCCGGGTTCCCGGGCGTCGCTACGGAGCCGGATGGGCTGCAGTGCACAGGGGTGCTCCCAGGACGTCGTGGCGGGGATCCCCACCGCCTTGCGGGTGGCGTGCGGCGACCGTCCGAACGGCGATCTCGCCCAGGGCGGCCTCGGCTCGCCGAGCCGCCACGTAGGCGTTCTCGCCCACAGCGAGGACATGGCCGGCCCGGTCCTCGTTCCGGTGCAGCGGGGGGACCAGGTCGCCCGGTGCGACGGAGACGACCGCCTCGCGCACGCCGGGCATCGCGCCCGCCACGTCGGTCCCCGTGACACCGACGACCCGCCCGGGCTCGGCGGTGAGGAAGCGGATCGCCGCACCGCGCACCGGGGACGTGGCCGCTCCTCCGTCGACGCGCTCGCCCAGGTACTGCCGTACGACCAGTTCGAGGCAGGACGTGCCCAGGCTGAGATCGATCAGGTCGGTGATCCGGTCACCCGGCGGCCGCGGGTTGACCTCGATCAGCCGTGGACCGTCGGCGGTGTACTTGATCTCCACGTGCGCCAGTCCCAGGTCGAACCCGAGGGCGGCCACGGCGTCGAGCGCGACGTCCTCGCAGGCGGCGCGGATCGGCGCCGGCAGCAGGGACGGGAACAGGTGGCCCACCTCGACGAAGCGGTTGGTCCCGCCCACGGACTTGTCCGTGACACCGAGCACCTGCGGCCGCCGCCCCGCCAGCACCTCCACGCTGACCTCGTAGCCCAGCGCGCACTCCTCGACGAGGACCTCGCGGTGACGCCGCTGGCCGCGCACGTTGAACACGGTGGCCCGGATGGTCTCGAACTGCTCGACCACCTCCTCGACGGTGGTGCACCGGCGCACATCGGCGCTGCTGGTCTCGTCGGCCGGCTTGACGACACAGGGGAGGCCGACCTCGTGGGCCGCCTGCACGGCGGCCGCCGCATCGGTCACGCTGCGGAAGGCGGGCATCGGGACCCCGCGCTGCGCGCAGCGCCGGCGCATCTCCACCTTGTTGCGGGCAGCTCGGACGCTGTCCACGTCCGGACCGGGCAGCCCCAGCTCGGCGGCGGCCATCGCGGCGACGACCACCTCGTACTCGGCCATGGACAGCAACCCCGACAGCGGCTGGACGGCGTGCACGGCACGTACCCGGTCGAGCAACGGTGCGATCTCGTTCGTCTGGCAGAGCTCGATCCGGTCGACGTACGCCTCGAAGTGCTGGCGGCCGCCCGGGACGGCGAAGTAGCGGTCCGTCCCGGACGTGAAGAACGTGACCCGGCAGCCGAGCTCCTTCGCGATGCGGAGGCCTGCGAACCCCGACCCGGCCAGATTGGACTCCACGACACCGAGGTGCCTCACGCGGCGCACCCCGCGGCCCCGCAGCAGCCACCGTGGACGGCGAGCACCCGGTCCTCGGCGGCCGCGGCGTACGCCGAGAGGTCCGCGTACTTCTCGCGGAGCACCCGCTTCAGGACCTTGCCGGTGACGCCGAGCGGGAGGTCCGCCTCGCTGCGGGCGACCTCCAGCAGCGCCAGCTCGGGCTGGCCCGACGCCCGGAGTGCGGCGTTGGCCCGCTCGAGCAGCCGCGCCGGGTGCATCCCGGGGGTCGCCGATCGGACGACGGCCACCGGCACGTGGGTGCCCTCCCGCGCCCCGGCCACCACCGCACAGTCGGAGATCTCTGCCACCTCGCGGAGCAGGACTTCCTCCATGAGCACGGAGAAGCCGGTGCCCTGAGGTGTCCTGATGGCGTCGACGGCACGGTCGACCTGGTAGAAGGAGCCGTCGTGGTCCCGGTAGGCCACGTCGCCGGTGAGCCAGTAGCCGGCGAGCATGCTCCGGTAGGTGGTGTCCGCGTCGTTCCAGTAGCCGGCGGTGACCGCGGGCCCCTGTGCCCCGAGGAACCCGACCTCGCCGACGTCCGCATGGGTGCCGTCCGGGCGCAGCACGGTGACGTCGGCCACGCCCGTGGGTCGACCGACGCAGCGGTCCTTGCGTGGCGAGCCGTGCGTGCTGACGTGCAGGAGCGCGCCCCAGCCGAGCTCGGTCGTGCCCAGCCGGTCCAGGAACTGGCTCGGGGGGAGGTGTGGGCTGCGCTGCTGGAGGATCTTGCGGAGGTGCGCCTCGTGGATCGCGTCCCCCATGGTCACCCACGCGTTGACCGAGTCCAGGGAGCCCGGGGGCAGGTCCAGCTCGGCCAACTCGCCGTAGGCGTGGGCGAAGGCCATGACGGAGCTGGGCCGGTAGGTGCCGACCGCGGCGGCGAGCTCGGCGCCGGTCGGGTCGTGGAGGGCCACGATCGGGGTTCCGGTCAGCACGGCGTAGGTCGTGTACGCGATGCACCCGAGGTGGGCCTGGGGCAGCGCGGTCATCATCACGGCCCCGGGCGTCTCGGCGTGGCTGAGCATGCGGAAGCGAGGCCCCGCCGTGCTCGACCTGTGGGTCTGTACGACGGGCTTGGGCCGCCCGGTCGTCCCCGAGGAGTGCAGGATCGAGACGGGATCGTCGGGAGCGTGCCGGAACCGGTCCGCCTCGGACAGCTGTGCCGGCGGGGGAGCCGGCAGTTCCTCCGTGACGCTGACCCAGTGGACACCCAGGGACGTCCGCACATCGCCGAGTTCCCGCAGCCGTGCAGCGTCGGTGCACAGGCCCACGGGCGTCGTCTGCCGGCACAGCGCGAGTGCGGTCGCGCGGGAGGCGCGGCTGTTGACCAGCACCGGGATGGCGCCGATCTGGGACAGGGCGAAGAAGTGGACCGCGTAGGCGAACGAGTCGTCGAGGAAGATGGCGACCCGGTCGCGGGGGCGCACGCCGCGCGCCAGGTACCAGACCGACCAGCTCTGCGCGAGGTGGTCGAGCCGGGACAGGCTGAGCTCGTGAACCGGCTGACCGTCGGTGCCGACCAGCGGCCGGGCGAGGCGGATGAACGGCACGTCGGGGCAGGGGTTCGCCGACAGGGCCGCCTGCAGGACGCTGCCGCCGCCGAAGTCGGGGTCGACGGCGAGCGAGTGCCGCTGGCCTTGGGACAGGACGGTGGGGGAGGGGAGAGTGGTCATGATCTCGCCTTTCGATGGGGCCGGAGGACGGTCGTGGCGACGGCATGCCGTGCGGTCGTTGCCCGGTCACGGCAGGGGAAGGGGACGGACGGTCCGTCCCCGGGCGAGGGCGTGAGCAGATCTCACGCGGAGTGCCGGAACGCCTCCGCGCACAGCTGCCGGTAGTGCTCGGCGTCGTGGCCGAGCAGGTCCCGGATGTCGCCCAAGACCTCGGCGAAGCGGTCCTGCCGGCCGGTGTCGACGATGGTGGCGAGCATGGCCGTGCTCTGGACCAGCAGATCTCGAGCGCGGGCGGCGTAGGGATTGGCGGCTTGGACGTCCCAATAGGTGTGGGGCGAGCCGCCGTCGATCCGCGCCAGCAGGGCGAGGAGCAGGCGGTGAGGAGGCGGAGCCATCGCCCCCATCTCGGCGGAGCCGACCCCGAGCCCGGCCAGCGCGTGCCCGAACGCCAACACCGCGGCGTGGGTGAGGGCCTGCACCGCGGCGGAGATCCGGTCGTGCTGGTCGGCGGTCAGCCGGATGATGCAGGCTCCCTGGCGGCTGATGCCGGCGAGCAGCTCCTGAGAGCGCGGTCCGTCCCGGATCGCGACGGCTGCGATGGGCCGGTCGGTCATCCCGAGTGCCGGGGCGAACATCGGGTTCAGGCTCAACGCCTCCGCGCGGGGAAAGGCATCGGCGACGGCCCGGACGATGCGCGTCTTGACCGACAGCGTGTCCACGAGCAGGGCGTCGGGCCGGATGAGTGCGGCGAGACTCCCGACGGCCTCCAGGGCCACCCGTTCGGGCACGGCGAGGACGACGACGTCGGCGCGGGCGAGAACCGCTGCCAGTCCCGGACCCGGGGCGGTGACGTCGCCCCGCTCGAAAGCGCAGCCTTCCGGCAGCCACACCGGCCGGCCGGCGGGATCCACCACGCAGACCCGCGCGTCGAGACCGAGCAGCACATCGACGAACATCCGGCCGACCTGACCGGCGCCGCCGATCACCACGCAGACCGGCCGCGGGTCGGCGGGCGCGGTCATGCGCACTCCGCGAGGCGCGGTGGTGCGTCGTCCCCGTGTGCCCTCCTGTCGAGGGCGGTGACCATGACGCGGGACTTCACGACGGTCTCCTCGAACTCCTCCGCCGCGTCGGAGAGGGCGATCACCGCGCCGCCGACGCCGAAGCTGACCTCGCCCTCGGTGACGAGGAGGGTGCGGATGACGATGTTCAGGTCGGCCGCACCACTCAGGGAGAACCAGCCCAGGGACCCGGAGTACATCCCTCGCGGCCCCCCTTCCAGCCGGTCGATGATCTCCATCGTGCGGACCTTGGGGGCCCCGGTCATGGAGCCACCGGGAAAGGCGGCTCGCACGCAGTCCACGGCGGAGACCTCCGGGCGCAGGGTGCCGCGGATCGTCGACACGAGTTGGTGGACCGGTGCGTAGGTCTCCACCTCGAACAACTGCGGTACGTGCACCGAGCCGAGCTCACACACGCGGTTGAGGTCGTTGCGGACGAGGTCGACGATCATGAGGTTCTCGGCACGGTCCTTCTCCCGGCTGCCGAGATCTCGCCGGAGCGCCTCGTCCTCCTCGGGTGACGCCCCCCGGGGCCGGGTGCCCTTGATCGGCTTGGACTCGACGGTGCCGTCACAGCCGATCGACAGGAACCGCTCGGGGGAGGCGCTCAGTACGGCGAGCCCGGGGAAGTCCAGCAACGCTCCGTACGGCACCGGGCTGACCTCCCGCATCCACGAGTAGGTGCTGAGCGGGTCGACCGTCGTCCGGGCGGTGACAGCGTTGGTCAGGCAGATCTCGTACGACTCACCGTCGCGGATCTCGGCCAGGCACTCCCCGACCAGGCGTGCGTAGGAGCCCTCGTCCTGTCGCAGGGTCAGTCGGTCCCGGACCGACGGGTCGGTCATCCCGACCAGGGCCACAGGGGAGGTCGGTCGCATCGGCCCGGCGTCGCGGCCGGGCAACGACGAGAGCGTCGCGGCGCTCTCGGAGAGCCACGCCAGCGTCGTGGTCTCGTCATCGACGCTCAGGCCCACGAGGTAGCACGAGCCCTCCCGGTGGTCGAGCACGAGCATCCGGTCGGCGAACAGCAGAGCCGCATCCGGCGTCCGCGCCCCATGGGCCGCCTTGCCCCCCGTCTCCGCCTTCAGCTCGTAGCCGAGGCAGCCCACATAGCCGAGGTTGAAGTCGCACGGGAGACCCTCGGGGGTCTCGGCGCGGCGGCTGCGCAGCTGCTCGTCCAGGTAGTCGTAGAACGCGGTCTGGATGCGCCGCCGCTCGCCGCCACGGTCCACCGTCACGGTCCGCGTTGCGACGTCGTAGGTCAGGTACTCCGCGAGAGGGCCGCGGCCGTCCCCGAGAAAGGAGAAGCGCGACGACGCCGCGCCCACGTCGCTGCTGTCCAGCCAGAAGCGGGGCGCACCCTGCGGGAACAGCGCCTCCAGCGCCGCGACCGGATCGGGGAGGAACGGCAACTGCCGGACGTGGACGCGGTAACGCCCCGATGCCCCGACCCGGGGGCCCGACGGGGCGGCCCGGGGCGGAACCGGGCGCCGGCGTGCGCGAGCCCGTCCCCGGGCCGCCAGGGCCAGCTCCTGGAAGTTCTCGAGCAGCTCGCGGCCGTGGGTGCTGCTGATCGACTCCGGGTGGAACTGGACGCCCCACATCGGCAGGTACCGGTGCTGGACGCCCATGATGACGCCGTCGGGAGTCCACGCCAGCGGCTCGATCTCGTCCGGGAGGTCCGTGACGGCGAGTGAGTGGTACCGGACCGCGGCGAAGGGCGACGGCAACCCGGCGAACACACCGCCGCCGCTGTGGTGGACCGGTGAGATCCGGCCATGCATCGGAGCAGGCGCGTGCGTGACGGCCGCACCGAAGAGCTGGCACAGCCCCTGATGACCGAGGCAGACCCCGAGCAGAGGCAGTCCGCTCTCCCGGATGACCTGCCCGCTGATGCCGAAGTCCGCCACCCGCTCCGGCCGGCCCGGGCCCGGTGAGATCACCACGCTGTCGAACTGCTCGAGCAGTTCCCGAGAGCAGGCCGTGTCGTTGCGGACGACCGTGGGGGCCACGCCTGTGACCTCGCCCAGGAGCTGGTGCAGGTTGTAGGTGAAGGAGTCGTAGTTGTCGATCAGCAGCGTTCGCATCCCCGTCACGTGAGCTCCGCCGGGATCGTGCAGCTGCCCATCGGCTCACAGCCGGGCTGCCGGTCCTCGCCCATGAGCGCGCTCTCCAGCCGGCATGCCTCGGCGAGGATCAGCGCGTAGAGCCGCTCCACGAAGCCGGCATCGAGGCCGTGGTCGGTGGCGTACCTGCTGGCGCGCCGGCGGACGAACTCGATCCGGTCGGGCTGCATCATCGGCAGGCCGTGCCGCTCCTTGACGGCGGCGATCGCGCGGCAGCACTCGAGCCGCTCGCGCAGCCGGTCGAGCAGCGCCTCGTCGATGCTGTCCAGCCGGATCCGGAGAGGCGCGAGCTCCTGACCGGAGACCGGGCCTGCGCTGCCGTCGCCGGCCAGCGGGGAAAGACGCATGAGTGGTTCCTCTGGAGACGTGAGTCGGGGTGACGGCTGAACGGAGGGGGTCAGGCGGCGTCTGATACCGGGGCGTCCCCCCGGACGGCCGCGGATGGGCCGGCCGCGGTGCGGCCCAGGACGTCGCTGATGGCGCCCGCCACCGTCAGGGCCTGCTGCGCGTTGAGCCGGGGGTCGCACAACGACGTGGCCCGGCCCGCGGGTGGGCGCTCCGTCGCGTCGTCCACGCACTCGTGGACGTCGTCCCCGGTGAGTTCGAGGTGCAGCCCGCCCGGCCACGTGCCTTCGTCCCGGTGCACGGCCACGAACGCGACGGCCTCGTCGATCACCGCGCGTAGGGACCGGGTCTTCCCGCCTCCGGTCGCGGCCACCGTGTTGCCGTGCATCGGGTCGCAGAGCCAGACGACCGGGTGGCCGGCGTCGCGGACGGCACGGACCAGGGGTGGGAGGGCTGCCCGGATGGCATCCGCCCCCATCCGGGAGATCAGCGAGAGACGACCCGGGAGACGGTCGGGGTCCAGCAGCTCGCACAGCCGCAGCACGTCCCGGACCGCGGCGTCCGGGCCCAGCTTGCAGGCGACGGCGTTGCTCAGGCCGGCGAGCAACCTGGCGTGGGCGCCGTCCGGATCGCGGGTGCGCTCACCGAGCCACAGGAGGTGCCCCGAGCCCCCGTACCGTCCGCCGGTCACCGGATCCCGCCGGACCAGTGGTTCCTCGTAGTCGAGGAGAAGGGCCTCATGGCTGGTCCAGACGGGAGAGCGACGTCCTGCCGTCGCGGCGTCGACGGCCCGCAGCGTGGCGGCGGCCTCGTCGTGGGCGCGCACGAGGCGGCGCGGGTCCGGCCTGCGGGCGGCGGCGCTCGGGCGGTGGTCGTGCACGATGTGGCCGCGAAAGCTCGGAAGCGTTCGATCGCCCACGCGCTCGATCGGTGACGAGCGCGGCTTGGCGTACTGGCCGGCGATCCGGCCCACCTCGACAACCGGTACGCCGCCGGCCCTGCTGAGCACGGTGGCGACCCCCGCCAGGACGCCCAGGGTGCGGCGCACCGTCTCGGCATCGGTCCCGAAGGCCTCGGCGCAGTCACCGCCCTGGACGACCATCGCGCGCCCCTGTGCGGCGGCGGCCATCCTGGCGCGCAGCCGGGCGACGGAGCGCGGTCCAACGAGAGCGGGGCGGGCGGCCAGCTCCCGGCGAGCCGCGGCCACGGCATCGAGGTCCGGCCAGTCCGGTTGCTGGGGCGCTCGTGCGGGGGCGGCGGCTCCGGGATCGCCCGTCGGCGGAGCTGATCCGGGGGTACGGACGGCGGAGCCCATGGGGTACCTCGTTCCTCTGCTCGGCGGCGCACGTACGACACCGGCCGGCTGGGAGGTCGGGGTCGAGCTCCCACGGCACCTCGCCGGCCGGACGCAGAGGGCAGAGCAGTTCGGGAGCCCGGTGATACGGCGGCTGCCGGCCGACGGCCGGGAGCGTGCGGCCCGGCGGCGCCGGACGGCGCTCGTCTGCGGGGCACGTGTATCAGCGGACCGCCGCCGGTTCTCCGCCAGAAGCCCCATCCACCAGGGGGCCGCGGGCTCCGCTGGGGAGCCGGCCCCGCACGCAGACCGCACGGGGCATCCCGCCCGACGGGTCGTCGGATCCTGGACAGCCGACCACGCTCCGACGGGGATCTGCGCGCCCGGCCCGCGGCCCGGCCCGTCAAGGAGCCGTCATGTCCGAGCTCGCCCGTACCACCACCGACGCGCCGGCGGCCCCGAGGGCCGGACGCGCCGGGCCACGGTCGCTGCGGTCGGCCGATGCCCTGAGCACCGCGCCCGACCCGATGTCCTCCGTTCCCGACCTGATGCGGGCGCAGCTGGCCGGCGACGTGAGCGCGCTCACCGCCCGTTTCCCCGCCCACCGTTCGTTCGCGAACGAGAACCCGTACCCGCCGCTGGCCGGGGTCTGCCAGGCCATCGTCGACGGCGCCTCCGAGATCAACCGTTATCCGGACCCACGGGCCGGTGCTCTGCGGTCGGCGCTGGCGGCACGGTTGGCCGTCCCCGCCGACGACATCGTGTGCGGCGCGGGCAGCGCCGCCCTGTTGGCACAGCTGCTGGCCGTCAGCTGCGGTCCGGGCGACGAGGTGGTCTACGCCTGGCGGTCCTTCGAGGCGTACTCGGCGCTCGCCGACCTCTCGGGCGCCACCTCGATCCGGATTCCGCTCACCGCTGATGCCCGGCACGACCTGCCCCGCATGGCAGGCGCCGTGACCGACCGGACCCGCCTGGTCGTCCTGTGCAACCCGAACAACCCGACCGGAGCCTGCATCGAGCACGACGAGCTGCACCGGTTCCTCAGCGAGGTCCCGGGCGACGTGCCGGTCCTGATCGACGAGGCCTATCGGGAGTTCGTCCGGGCCCCGGACGTACCGGACGGTCTCGAGTTCTACCGCCGGCACCGCAACGTCGCCGTGCTCCGGACCTTCTCCAAGGCGTACGGGCTCGCCGGTCTCCGGGTCGGCTACGCCATCGCCCACGGCCCTCTCACCACTGCCCTGCGCGCGGCGGTCCCGCCGTTCGCGGTGAGCGGCCTGGGACAGGCGGCGGCACTCGCGTCGCTGGACGTGACCCGGGACCTCGATCGGAGGGTGGACCAGGTCATCGCCGAACGTGACCGGGTCCGCGTGGCGCTCCTCCGGCAGGGCTGGCCCGTCCCCGAGAGCCACGCCAACTTCCTCTGGGTCGCCGCCGGTGCTCGCAGCAACGACCTCGCCGACGCCTGCGCGGCGGCCGGGGTCTTCGTCCTGCCCTTCCCCGGCGAGGGCATCCGCGTGACCGTCGGGCTGCCGGCCGCCAACGACGCCTTCCTCGCCGTGGCCGCGGCGTACGCGCGCCGCACCGCGGGCCGTCCACCGTCACCCGCGGCGCCGTGATCCGGCGCCCCGGCGGGCAGACGGGCCGCCCGTGTCAACGGTCGAGCAGGACGTCCTCGGTCGCCACGACGTCCGCGAACTCGCCGTGCAGGCTGGCCAGGGCGGTGTCGTGCACGAGATCTGCGCCGTAGTGGCGCCCGTCGGGGCCGGTCCGCTCGAAGGTCGCGGTCGCGTCCCCGACGAGACGCGCACGGAACCCGAGGTTGCCCGCCATCCGGGTCGTCGTCGACACGCAGTGGTCGGTGGTCAGCCCGCAGATGACGAGGTCCACTTCTGCTCGGGCCCGCAGCCGCCGTTCCAGATCCGTACCGATGAAGGCGCTGTTCACCGACTTGTGCACGACCGCCTCGCCGGGAAGCGGGGCAGCCACCGGCTTGAACCGGTGCCCCGGGGCGTCGGGGTGGAACAGGCTCCCCGGTGCGGGGTTGCGGTGCTGGACGTGGACGACCGGGCGGCCGGTGGACCGCCATCGGTCCAGCAGGGCTCCGATGTTCGACTCGGCCGAGGGGTTGTTGCGCGCCCCCCAGCTGGGGTCGTCGAAGGCCTCCTGGACGTCGACGACGAGCAGGGTGGCCGTGCGGGGCAACGCCACTGTTCCTCCCGGGCTGGCTGGTGGTCGGGCCCGTTCGGCCCTCGGGGAACGGGACGCCCCGACCCCCGCTACGCGGAGGACCGCGCGTCCGCCCCTGATACGCCGGCACCGCCGTATCTGACCGCGCCGGGCCGGCTCTGTCCTCGCGAAGAAGCCGCCGTCGGCGCATCCCTGGAGGCACGGTGCACTCATCCCGTCACGACTTCTGCCCGGCAACGCCGGAACCGCCGGCAGCGGCGCCGCCCGCCTCGGTGCTGGCAGCCGCGAGCGACTTCATGCAGGTCTTCCGGCGGGAGACCCGCATGCCCGACGACCTCTGGCAGCCGCGGTGGGAGGCCATCGTCGACGAGATCTCGCGGACGGGGACCTATGTCCACACTGCGGCCGAGCTCCAGTTCGGCTGCCGGATCGCATGGCGGAACCACACGAGGTGCATCGGCAAGCTGTACTGGCGGACCCTGCAGGTCAGGGACTGCCGGACCGTGTCGTCCCCGGAGGGGATCCGGGACGAACTCGTCGAGCACCTGAGGCTCGCGGGCAACGGGGGCCGGATCAAGCCGGTCCTGTCGGTGTTCGCACCGGACGCGCCCGGACGCCCCGGCCCGCGGATCCTGAACGACCAGCTCGTCCGCTATGCCGGACACCGGGCAGCCGACGGCTCGATCGTGGGTGACCCGGCGAACCTCGCCCTGACCGACACCATCCGAGACCTGGGCTGGGACCGGGATCCTCCGGGGGCGTTCGACATCCTCCCGGTCGCTGTCGAGGTGCCCGGACACGGCACCACCCTGTTCGAGCTACCGGACGCGGTGACCCCCGAGGTGGCCATCACGCATCCCGACCACACGTGGTTCGCGTCCCTCGGGCTGCGGTGGTACAGCTTCCCGACGGTCTCGGACATGCGCCTGGAGATCGGGGGCGTGTCCTACCCTGCCGCGCCCTTCAGCGGCTGGTACGTGGCTGCCGAGATCGGCACGCGGAACTTCGGGGACGCCAGCCGCTACGACATGCTGCCGACGGTGGCGCGGCACCTGGGATGTGACGTCTCCTCCGCTCGAACGCTGTGGAAGGACCGAGCTCTGGTGGAGCTGAACGCCGCGGTCCTGTGGTCCTTCGAGCGCGCGGGTGTCCGCATCGTCGACCACCACACGATGACCGATCAGTTCCACCGGTATGTGCAGACCGAGATGCGGTCCGGGCGGGAGGTCAACGCCGACTGGGCCTGGATCGTCCCGCCGATGTCACCTTCCACCACGCCCGTCTACCACTGCGCCTACGACCCGACCGTGCGCCGTCCCAACTTCTTCCGCGGGGCGGAGGACGAGGCCGCCTGAGCCGGCGTGCCGGCTCCTGCCGGGTCGGCGTCCCTCCGCCCGGTTGCCCCCGGACCGGCGCGCACGTGGGAGCACCCCCACGGTCGACGACCGTGGGGGTGCTCCCGCGTGCGGAGGAGCTCCGCGACGAGGTGGACGATCGCCCGGGTGACGGTCCCCGAGCCGGACCGCTCAGGTGGCGGGGACCGCGACCGGTTCCCGGCCGGCGGACCTCCGGGCCAGCGCCCAGCGGCCGACCGCCGGCGCGAGCAGTCCGGAGCCGGCGAGGACGGCGGCCAGCGCTACCCAGCCGGCCGTGCCGGCGGCCTGCACACGGGTCAGGACGACGGGCGCCGCGATCTGCTGCACCGCGACGCCGAGCCAGAAGACCGACAGGTAGACGCCGTCCTGCCCCGGCCGGGCCAGCAGGTAGGAGCCGCCCCAGCCGCCGGCCGACTGCCACAGCTCGCCCGCGGTCAGCGCCACCATCGCGACCAGCAGCAGGACGACGGCCGGTCCGGCGCCGAGCCGCGGCACGCCGACCAGCAGCAGGCAGCAGGTGGCCAGCGCGATCCCGGCCCGGCGCAGTGCCCGCGTCGCGGTCGGGACGGTGTCCGTTCCGCGGCTGGCGCGGACCTGCAGCGCCACGGCCAGCACCGTGTTGACCACCAGCAGCGGCGCGATGACGGCCGGCGGGGCGTGCGAGTGCCCGATGATCCACAGGGGCAGTCCGATGCTGAGCAGGGTCATGTGCATGGTGAGGACCGCGTTCACGGCCGTGAACGCCAGGAAGGCGCCGTCCCGGAACACGGTCACGGAGAACCGGCGGCGCAGTCCGGCGGCCGGCACCAGCAGCCGCGGCAGCCCCGCGGCGAGCGCGGCCAGGACGGCGAACGACGCCGCGTTGGCGAGCAGGACGGCGCTGAAGGCGGGGCGGGTGTCGACGAGCATGCCCAGGCCGCCGAGCATCGCTCCCGCACTCATCCCGACGTTGCGCACCGCCCGGAGGGTGGCCATCACCCGGATCCGGTCGGCGGCCGCCACCGCCTGCCCGACCAGCGCCTGGGACATCGGCGCGGATGCCTTGTCGACCAGGCCGAGCAGGCAGACGACGGTGAGGAACTGCCACAGGTTCTGGACGAACGCGTAGGCGACGAAGCCACCGCAGCGCCAGAGGCTGAGACCGACCAGCACCCGGCGCGGGCCGATCCGGTCTGCGAGCGCGCCGATCGGGACGGTCGTCGCGAGCGCGATCGCCCCGGACAGGGTGAGGCCGAGGCCCAGCTCGGCCGGCGACAGGTGCACCGAACGGGTCACGAACAGGACCGACACCGCCAGGAAGGCGCCGGTGCCGACCGCGTCGACCAGGGCCATCACGGCCAGTCGCATGCCGACCGACCCGCCGGGCAGGCCGGGCCGGGGCTCCGCGTGCGTGGCGCGTGCGCGCAGGCTCGAGCGGCGCCGCGCCGAGGGGGGCGGTGTCCGGGTGGGGGTCGTCACAGATCCGACGAGCTCGTCGCGATGTGGACGGCTGCGCTGGCGTCCACCGCCCGGCTCTGCGCGTCGGCCGGGTCGGCCCCGGTGACCAGGACGTGTCCACAGCGGTCCCAGGACGACGCCCACACCCCGACCGGGTCGCCCCGCGTCACCTCGACCGAGAGGTCGTGCACGCCGGGCAGCCGGGACGCCGCGTCGACGCCGATGACGTCCACGACGGTGCCGGGCTCGGCGGCCAGGAACCGGATCGCCGACGCCCGGGCGGGCGCCGCAGGGAGCGTGACCGGCCGGCCGGCCAGCAGGTCGATGAGGGTGAACCGGAGCCTCGTGTCCCAGGCCAGGTCGATGAGGTCGACGACGTGGTCGCCGGGGCAGCGGCCGGCGCACTCGACGAGCGTCGGGCCGTGCTCGGTGAGGATCCACTCCGCGTGCAGGATGCCGGTGTCGAAGCCGATCGCCGCGACGAGTGACCGGGTCGCCGCCGCGAAGGCGGCGCGGGTGGTGCGTTCCAGCGGTGCCGGGACCAGGTGGCCGAGCTCGACCGGGTAGGGCCCGGGCACCACGGTCTTCGCCGTCACGTTCTCGAAGATCACCGAGCCGGCGCGGACCAGCGCCTCCACGCTGAACTCCGGGCCGCGCAGCCGCTCCTCGACCATGTACCGCCAGGCCAGCTCCCGGTCCGGCACCTGCGTGCGCTCATGCGCCCGGCAGGCGTGCTCCCACGCGGCCCGCGTGGACACCGGGTCGACCGCGTCGAGCAGCACCACGCCCACGCTCGCCTGACGATTGGCCGGCTTGAGGACCACCGGTCGGCCGCCGGCGAAGGCGAGGACGTCGTCGGGGCCGTGGACCTCGCGCCAGTCCGGGTTTCGCACCCCGCCGGCCTCGGCCGCCTGCCGTAGCTGGATCTTGTCGCGCAGCGCCTGTGCGGCCGGCTCGGTCGCGCCGGGCAGGCCCAGCTCCGCGGCCAGCGCGGCGGCCGCCGGTACGGCGTACTCCAGGCCGGGGACGACGGCGGCCACCGACCGTTGCCCGGCCACCGCGGCCCCCGCTTCGAGGACGTCGGAGGACTGCTGGTACGCGACCGGGACGATCCGGTCCAGGCAGTCGAAGGCGTCCGCCGCGCCCGCCAGGGAGCGCTTGCGGATGATGTCCGGCTCCTCGAGGACGACGATGCCGCCGGTCGGCGCGCGGCCCTCGATCGCCCGCAGGTAGGCGGAGTTGAACCCGACGAAGACGACCTGCTCATCTGCAGGCAGGGGCTGCTGGAACGACATGGTCGATGCCCTCCGGGGCCTCGGTGACGGTGCGAAGGCGAGCTGGTCGGCAGCCGACGGTCCGGTGGGGCCGACCGTCGAGCCGGTGGGCGACGCCGTTCACGACCACCGCGATCGTCGCGAGGACCTCGTCCAGCCGCGCAGTCGCCTCCTCCGGTCCGGCGCCGGACACGATGACGTGCCCGTGCCGGTCGCGAGAGTCGCGCACGGGGGTCAGCACGTCGCCCGGCCGCGGGCGCAGCGTCAGCTCGTCCACCCCGCCCAGCCGACGCGCCGCCTGCAGCCCGCGCACGGCATCGACCCGCCCGGGCGGCAGCGTGACGAAGCGGACTTCCGCCGTCGCGGTGTGCGTGGCCCGCGCCGGCAGGCGGCCGGCGAGCGCCGCGAAGACGGCGCGCTCGATGTCCAGCCCACAGCTGAGCTGGACCAGTCGTGGGATGCGGTCGCCGCCCAGCCGGGCCTGTGATTCGACGATCCGCGGGCCGTCGGCGGTCCAGATCACCTCGGTGTGGGCCGGTCCGAAACGGTAGCCGCACGCGGTGAGGAAGCTCGTCGTCAGGTCCTCGACGGCGCGCCGCCGGTCCGGTGGGAGGCGCGCAGGGTGGACGTGCCCGACCTCCACGAACAGCGGCGGCGGCCCGAGCTGCTTCTCCGTCACGCCGACGACCTGGTGCCGCCCGTGGTGGCTGAGCGTCTCGACGCTGAACTCCGGGCCGCGCAGGTACTCCTCGACGAGGAACGGGCCCGCGCAGCCGAAACCGTCGACGAGCTCCGTCCACGCCGCGCCGTCCTCGGCCCGCCGCCAGAGGAAGACGCCGCGGCTGCCGGCCAGTGCGGTCGGCTTGACCACGGCCGGCAAGCCCACCTCGGCGAGCGCTGCCGGGACGTCCGCCCGCGTCGCTGCAGCCGCGAACCGGACGGCGGAGATGCCGCAGTCGGCCAGGTGTCGGCGCATCGCCAGCTTGTCGGTGAGCAGGCGCACCGCGGTCGCCGGGTTCAGCTCCGCTCCGAGCAGCTCGGCGACCTCGTAGGCGGCGAGCATCGTCTCCTCGCGGCCGACGTGGTAGATCGTCGCGACGCCGAACCGCTCCGCCGTTTCCCGGATGGTGCGGCGCAGCCCAGGACCGTCGGCGAAGTCGGCGAGGACCATGACGTCCGCGGCCGCCCGTACGTCGTCCAGGTACTCCGGGGTCTCCAGCGTCGGGTCCCACAGGGCGGCCACCCAGAACCCCTCCTCGACGGCCTTCCGGACCAGCTGCCGGTACGGCATGACCATGAGCAGCCGCGGACGCCCGTCCGCAGCGGGAGGCTCACCGTTCAGGGCACACCGCCGGAGACGATGACCGGCTCAGGCGCAACGGCCACCGGCACAGCCGACTCGGCTTCCCGGTGCCAGGCACTGAGGTAGCGCTCGCCGGTGTCCGGCAGAACGGTGACGACGACGGCGCCGGCCAGACCCGCCCGCGCAGCGACGATCCCGCTGGCGTGCACTGCGGCCCCGGCCGACACGCCGACCAGCAGGCCGGCCCTGCGGGCCAGCCGGTGCGCCGTCGCCAGGGCGTCGGCATCGGTGACGGTGACCACCTCGTCGATCAGATCCCGGTCCGTGGTGGCCGCGATGAACCCGCCGTTGAAGCCAGGGATCCCGTGCGGGCCGGGTACGCCGCCGGACAGCAGTGGCGAGCCGGCCGGCTCGACGGCGACCACGCGCACCCCGGGTCTGCGTTGCTTGACGTAGCGGGCGATGCCGCTCAAGGTGCCGCCGGTGCCGACGCCGCAGACCAGGACGTCCAGTTCGCCGCCGGTGGCCGCCCAGATCTCCGGGCCGGTGGTCTGGAGGTGCGCCCGGACGTTGTCGGGGTTCTCGTGCTGGCGGCAGAACCACGAGCCGGGCGTGGCGCGGTGGATCTCCTCGGCCTTCGCGACGGCGGCCTCGTACCTGCCCTCGGCCGGCGTCCGCACCACCTCCGCGCCCAGGGCGCGCAGGATGTGCAGCCGCTCCGGCGTGGCGTTGTCCGGCAGCACGATGATGCACCGGTGACCGCGGGCGGCCGCCAGCGCGGCCAGGGAGATCCCCGTGTTGCCGGAGGTCGCTTCCACCACGGTGCCGCCCGGGGCCAGCTCGCCGCGCGCCTCGGCGCCCGCCAGCATCGACAGCGCGGCGCGGTCCTTGCTGCTGGACAGGGGGTTCAGCATCTCCAGCTTGGCCAGCACCCGGGCGCCTCCGGGTTCCGCGTCGAGCAGACGCTGCAGGTCCAGTTCCACCAGCGGAGTGCGGCCGACCAGGTCGGCGATCGACGTGCCCGCCGGGCCGGTCGCCAGGGGTTCGGTGTGGATGCCGATCTCGTGGCCGGCCGCCTCGGCGGTTCGGCTGGCCAGCGCCGCCGTCTCGGCGACGACCAGCACGTGGCCCGCGCGGTCGCCGTTGCGGTGCAACGGTCGCAGCACGTCGCCCGGCTTCGGCTTGAGCGTCACCTCGAGGACGCCGGGCATGCCGGCCGCCCGCTCCTGACCGGTGACCGCCACGACCCGACCGGGCGGGCCGCTGAGGTAGCGAATGGCGGCGCCGGCCACCGGCGCGGGCGGCAGCACGACGTCGGGCAGCGACTGTCCCAGGTACTGCCGGATGGCGAGCTCCAGGCAGCAGATGCCCAGCGCGTGGTCGACCAGGTCGGTGATCTTGCCACCGGCCGGCCGCGGGTTGATCTCGATGAGTCGCGGCCCGGACTCGGTGACCCGGATCTCGACGTGCGCCATCCCGAGGTCGAAACCCACGGCGCGCAGGGCATCGGTGGCCAGCTCGCCGCACGCACGGACGGTCTCCGGCGGCAGGGCGGAGGGGAAGGAGTGCCCGATCTCGACGAAGTACCCGTGGCCGGCCAGCGACTTGTCGGTGACGCCCAGCACCTCGAAGCGGTCGCCCTCGGCCAGCACCTCGACGCTCACCTCGGGCCCGCGCACGCACTCCTCGACCATCAGCTCGTGGTACCGGGCCTGGCCGCGGGTGTTCTCCACCCTGGTGCGGATGAGCGCGACGTGTCCGGCGGCCTCATCCGGGGTGAGGCACCGGCGCACGTCGGCGCTGCTCGTCTCGTCGGCCGGCTTGACGACGCACGGCAGGCCCACCCCGAGAGCTGCCTCCCGGGCCTGGGCCGGTGTCTCGACGGTGCGGAAGGCCGGCATCGGCAGGCCGGCCTCGGCACAGCGGCGGCGCATCAGCGCCTTGTTGCGGGCCACTCGGACGCCCTCGACGCTGACCGTGGGCAGCCCCAGCTCGACCGCGACCTGGGCGCCGACCACGACGTCGTACTCGGCCAGCGTGAGGAACCCGTCAAACGGCCGCTGGGCCGCGATCGCCCGTACGTGCGGCAGCAGCTCCTCGAGGACGTTCGTCTCGCAGTGCACGATCTCGTCGACGTAGTCGTCGAAGTACGCCGGTGCACCGGGGACGTCGAGGTAGCGCTGCACGTCGCGGGTGAAGAAGGTGACGTGGCAGCCGAGAGCCTTGCTGATCCGCAGGCCCTCGAAGCCCGAGCCGGAGAGGTTGCTCTCCAGGATTCCGAGGTGTCGCACGAATTGGTCTCCGATCAGGCGCTGGGCCGGTGGTCCCGGGGGGTGGGCGGCGGTGGGGTAGCGCTCGGCCGGCAGCCGGTACCGGCCACGACACGCAGCGCGCCAGCCGGGGCGGTGCCCGGCACCCGGCCCGGGCCGTCGGTCGCCGGCGCGGGGTGGGGCAGCAGGACGGCTGCAGGGCTGGCGAGCACGCGCGCACTGACCGGGACGCTGGTCTGCACCAGCGCGGACGCGCCGATCAACGCGTCGTCCCCGACGGTGACCGGGCCGAGGACGGTTGCGCCGGCCCCGAGCACCACCCGGTCGCCGATGCTCGGATGGCGCCGTTCGCCGTCGTCCCGCTCGGCGTCCCGCCACCAGCCGACGGCGCCCAGCGTGACCTGGTGGAAGATGGTGACGTCGTCGCCCACGACGGCGGTCTCACCGATCACCAGCGCCGCGCCGTGGTCGATGAACACCCGTCGGCCGAGCCGCGCGCCCGGGTGTATCTCGACGCCGCCGCTGGCCGCGCGGGCCAGGCCGGCGAGGGCACGCGCGCCCCGTCGCCACCCCCGCCGGTGCAGCACGTGGGCCACCCGGTGGCTCCACAGCGCCGGCAGCGCCGGGTGCAGCAGGGCCTCGCCGCGGCTCCGGACCGATGGGTCGCGAGCCACGATGGTGGTGATGTCCTCGACGGCTCGCGCGATCATCTCGTGCACGACACAGCCCTTCTTCACGGATGGGTTCAGCAGCCGGGATCAGTGCTGCGGTTCCGTGATCAGCCGTGCCCTCCCGCGGACGATCTCCGGCTGGTGGACGTGTCGGACCGGGCTCGGGCTCCGGTCCGCTCCGAGCCGGCGCGGAGAGTGCCTGACGGAGACGTGCGGCATGGGGGCGTCCTTCCGGTGGGCACGGCCGTGGTGGACGGCGTCGAGCAGCTCGTCGACGCCGGAGTCGCGCAGGAGGCCGTAGTGGTCCGCGCAGAGGCGGAGGACCTCCGGCGAGCAGGCCGCCCGCCCCGCCGCGGTCTCCACGAACGACGGCTCGTCACCACGAGCGGCGAGAACCGCGACCGGGGCGGCGATCCGTCGCCGGGCGAGTTCGTCCTCGGTGAACCCCAAGCCGAACGTGCGGCGCACCACGCGGATCACGCGGCGCGCCACCTCGCCGTCCAGGAGCCCGAGACGGGAGTGGACGAAGTCCAGGAACGAGTCCTCGCCGCGCGTCGCCCGCAGGCAGGCGTCCAGCAGCGGGTGGTCGATCCGCCCGGCGAAGACGGAGAACAGGATCGCGACGAACGACGGGTCGTCGAAGTCGGTCGGGCCGGCTGCTCGCCGGCCGCCCGCGGCCGGCTCGAGCAGGTCGGCGCGAAGGCGCGGATGGCCGGGGGCGATCAGGAGCAGCTCGTCCACCTCGTGGCCGGCCTGCTCGAGCTGGTGCGCCGCCTCGAACGCGACTCTCGAGCCGAACGAGTAACCCCAGAGCGTGTAGGGGCCCTCCGGCTGCTCGCGCCGGATGAGCTCGACGTCCCGGGCTGCCATCTCGGCCAGCGTCGGGTACGGCGCCTCACCCGGATTGATGCCGTGCGCCTGGACGCCGAGCAGCGGGCGACCACCGGGCATCCGGCCGGCAAGGAGCCGCAGGTTCATCGGGTACCCGCCGAGCCCTGGCCAGCAGAACACCGGGCGCCGCCCGACCTCGGCGGTGCCCAGCCGGACCAGCCGGGACGACCCGCCGCTCGAGTTCCGGTCCAGCCGGCGAGCCAGTGCCTCGACGGTGGGGTCCTCGAACAGCGCCTGCACGGGGAGTCGGCCGCCCAGCTCGCGGTTGATCCGTCCGATCAGGCCGACCGCGACGAGCGAGTTCCCGCCGCAGCGGAAGAAGTCGTCGTGCACCGACAGCTCGGAGAGCTCGAGCGCTCGCCGCCACAGCGGGACGAGCGCCTCCTCGGTCGGCGTGCGCGGTGCGACCATCGGCGCGTCGCCGGTGCCGGCCGCCGCCTCGTCCAGCTCACGCAGCGCACGCAGGTCGACCTTGCCGTTGGGGGTCAGCGGCAGCGCGTCGAGCACGGCCACCCGGTTGGGGACCATGTAGCGCGGCAGGCGCTCGGCGAGGTCGTCCCTGACCATCTCGGCCGGTCCCCGCATGTGGACGACGTCCTCCTTCATGCCCTCGCTGCGTCGCTGGGTGTCGCTGACCCGGCCGCCCAGCGCGAAGTAGGAGGCAACTCCGCCCGACAGGCCCAGCGTCTCGGCGATCCGGCGGGCCGACGGGAGGTCGTTGCCGGTCTCGGAGCTGTAGCCGGACGACATCAACCCGAGGCCGAGGTCGTTCATCTGCAGGTGGTGCAGGGTGCGGCCGAGCTCGACGTAGCGCTGCCAGGGCTCCGGGTGCCTGCTGAGCAGGCTGACGCCGAAGCCGGCCCGCCGGTACACCTCCTGGTTGATGGCGACGACGTGCCGCTTCTCCACCAGCTCGTCGCCGACCTGCTCCAGGCGGCCGGCGAGGTACCGGTACAGGCCGCGCTGGAGCCCCGCGACGCGGCCCGGGTGGGCCTGCACGTACACCTCGACCGGGTCGATCCGGGGGCCGGTGAACGGCCCGACGGCGTAGCTGCCGAGATGGTGGTCGGCCGGCCCCGCGCCCACCGCCGCCAGCAGGCCGGGCGCCGGCTCCGGCTCGCCGACGAGCAGCCCGTGGCTCTGCAGCACGGCGTCGAAGAGGCCGAGCATGTGCCCGGTCTCGATCTGCAGCACCTCGCGGGTGTTCGTGCGGTACACCTGTTCCACCGCCGAGGTCCGGCCGACGAAGTGCAGCCGGAGACCGCCGCCGGCGGCGCCGTGACCGGGCCGGATGAGCACCAGCTGGTGGTGCACGGGGTGGTAGTAGTAGAGGCCCGGTGCGATGTCGCCGACGGCGCCGGACAGCTCGAGGTAGAGCTGTGTGGCGTACAGCGAACCGGGGGAGGCGTAGCCGTACTTCGGCAGCAGCCGCTGCTCGCTGCGAAACTGCCCGAACCAGCGCAACAGCCCGCCGAGCTCGGCGCCGGTCAGCGACTCCGGCAGCCGCGGCGCGACGTCCGGCCGGGGGGCGTCCAGCAGGAGGAGCAGGTCGTCCCGGGTCACCTCGCCGCCCTCGAAGAAGCGGTACGTCTTGCGGGCGAACACCGCCTCCCGCTGGGCGGCCGTCGGGGTGCGGCCGGCCAGGTCGATCCGCGGGCGGGCGGCCACGTCCTCCGTGTCGCGGCATCCGGGGTCGGACAGCTGCGCGCGGATCTGCAGCCGGCTGCTCTTGGACCGGTGGTGCGAGCCGTGGCTGCCCTGGTCCATCAACGCGGCCTCGCGCTGGTTCAGCTCGGCGAACGCCACGAGGTTGGCGCCGGTGCGCGAGTCGTCACGTACGACGACGGCAGCCCGCTTCACCCAGTCGTGCGCCTCGATGGCGCAGCGGATCTCGTCCAGCTCCACCCGGAAGCCGCGCAGCTTGACCTGGCTGTCGGTGCGGCCGGCGAAGGCCACGCTGCCGCCCGCGTCCCAGCGCGCCAGGTCTCCCGTGCGGTACAGCCGAGAGTGCGCCGGGTCGCTGCTGAACGGATTGGGGCGGAAGCGCTCCTCGGTCAGGTCCGGCCGGTGCAGGTAGCCGCGGGCGAGCTGGACGCCGGACACGTGCAGCTCGCCGATCTCGCCCGGCCCGACCGGCGAACCGGCGCGATCGAGGATGTGGTAGGCCGTGCCGTCCACCGGTCGGCCGATCGACACGACGTCCGGCCCGGCCCCGACTGCGTCGCGGTCGACGACGTGCGAGGAGGAGTTGATGGTGCACTCGCTCGGCCCGTACAGGTTGACGAGCTCGGCGCCAGGCAGCGCATCGAGCAGCTCGACGGCCAGGCGGCGGGTCAGCGCCTCTCCGCCGCTGAACACCTGACGCAGCGAGGAGCAGGCGCCGAGCCGGTCGGTGTCGACCAGTGCCTGGAGCAGCGTCGGGACGCCCTGCAGGGTGGTGACGCCGTGCTCGGCGATCAGGTCGAGCAGCCGGTCCGGGTCGCGGTAGACGCCCGGCCCGGCCATCGCCACGGTGGCGCCGCAGGCCGGCGCCAGGATCTCCCACTGGGCGGCGTCGAAGCTCAGCGGCGTCTTCTGCAGCACGGTGCGGCGCCCGTCGAGCCCGTGCACGCGGGCCAGCCAGCCGAGCTGGCTGACGATCGAGCGGTGCTCGATCATGATGCCCTTCGGGGTGCCGGTGCTCCCCGAGGTGTAGATGACGTACGCCAGGTTCCGCGGCCCGACGGGGGCACGGAACCCGGACGGTGCCGGCGGCCTCGCCGCCTGGAGGTCCTCCAGCGCGACGATCACGGTGCCGTCGGGGACCAGCCCGCCCAGCCGCGGCGCCAGCTGCCGGTCGGTCAGCACGACTCGTGCCCGGGCGTCGGTGACCATGTGCCGGATCCGCTCGTCCGGGTACTCCGGCGACAGCGGCAGGTAGGCGCCGCCCGAGTACACGACGCCCCAGACCGCCGTCGCCAGGTCGAGTGACGGCTCCAGGAAGACGCCGACCGGGTCGTCGGGTCGGACGCCGAGGCGCCACACCGAAGCACCCAGCTCTGCGCTGCCGGCGGTGAGCTGGGCGAAGGTCAGGCGGCGGCCGCCGTCGTGGACCGCCGTCCGATCGGGGTGCACGAGCGCCCGCCCCTGCAGCAGGTCGGAAAGGCACACCGCGGGCGCCGGGTCGGCCGCCGAGCGCCGCGGGACGCGGGCACCGGGGTTGGCGGGAGGAGGTCTCTGGTCGTGCACACCCACCAGAGACCGCCGACGCGGCCGGAATACACGCCGTGACGAGCGCAGGTGGCGCGTGGCTTCGTGCAGGGGCCGAACAGCAGGTTGCGTCCCCTTCGCGTTCAGTCCCTGGGCGGGTGTGGCTGACGTGAGACCGCGCTCACAGTCGGCAACGAGGGCGGCGGCGGGCACAGCCAGGGGCGCAACGTCGCGGGGAAGACGAGCGGTGACGGCGGAGGACCCCAGAGACCTCCGCCGGGCAACGAGAACTGCTCACCAGACGTCGTCCGGGTGCTGTCAGCCACGTGTGCACACGCGGGGACCAGGTGGCCCGGGGAAGAGCGGCGACGAAGTCACCTGCGGGCCTCGGGTCGCGGAGCCGTCGTGGACTGCTCGTCTCGTCTCGTACCAGGTCGCGCCGGCCGGCTGGCCGGCCATGTTCCAGCTCCGGGAGACCTGCGGGGTGATGCGCAGGTACGGCCCCGGACCGACCATCCCGACCCGCTCCACCGGACCGTCGGCCACGCCGTAGACCCTGATCCCGCGCGCGATGAACGGGTCGACGGAGGGTAGGGCGTCCACCACCAGGGCGACCTTGCGGCGTCCGGCTCGCACGTTGCTGACCGTGCGGGTCCGCAGGAAGTGGGCTGATCGTCCTTCCCCGACGTCGCCAGCCGAGCGAATCCGTGGGAGCGCAGGAACTCGGTCCCGTCGGCTCCGGAGGTCAGCGCGTCAGCACCCGCACGCGCGCCACTCCCCGAGATGCGGGCGCTCGGCGCCGATCGTCGTGTCATTGCCGTGGCCGGGATAGACCCACGTCGAATCGTCGAGACGCCCGAAGATCCGCTCCTCCAGATCGTCCACCAGCGACGTGAAGTCGGTCGGCTTGTCGTCCTCAAGGACCCCCGGGGAAGCAGGGCTCTGGGGCCGCGCGGCGATCCGGACATGAGGGGACGGTCAAGTCCCGGGCAGGCGGGTGTCGACCGTCCTTCTCGCCCTGATGGCGGCTCTGGGACACTGGAGAGTCACTCGTTCATCAGGCCCGGTCAGAACTCGACTGCCCCTCGTCGAAGCCGGGCAGCAGCTTCAATAGCGAGCTTCCCCTCGTGAACACTCGTTCAATTGGTTCGCGACATGCTGGTGTGGGACCCTGCTACAGCCTTCGCTGCTTCGGCCAGCGTCTCGCTTGCAGCGTCAAATTCCATAGTCTGTCGATCCCGGACACCATCGCTTACGACGTTACTGCTGAAGTTGGCGAACGCTTGCGCGACTTGCTTGCACGCCTGGTAGGGTGCACCGTCGCCGAGTCGAATCCGCATGCGCAGGGCGTTGGTAAGCAGGTCGTGCTGCGCCTCGTCGAACCTCCGGTCTCGCTCGTCGCCTATGTGCTCGCCTCGGGCTGCCTCGCTTATGAAGCGTGCCGCACGGGCGGTGGACCGCACAGCGTCATCCAAGACACCACGCAATTCTGAGACGTCTGCGAGTATCCGGTCGTGTCTCAACTGCTGGTGTTGACGAATGCTCGCGGTGATCGCGGCCACCGCAGCTCCTGTCAATGCAGTAACGGCAGCAATCAGAGCCACGCCGATCGTGACCCGAGGATCACTCATGGCGACCGAAGGATAGTGGCGTGAACTGGATCTCGAGGTCGAGGAGATCCGCGGCCACCTTGCCCATGGCGCGCCTAATGGGTGCAACTTCCTGTCCCGCAGTGTCCACCTGCTCCTTTGCCTTCTTGAACTCCCCCTTCCGGACAGATTCTGCGACGGAGTCGGCGTTCACCTGCAACCAATCGATTATCTCCCTCACGGCTGGCTTTATGACATCATTGTCTGAATTGCCGATCGCCTCGAAGAGCGTCTCCAGATCGCGCCGCTCTTGATCGGATATCCCGGACCGAGCGAACCAGCCTCGTAGGCTATCCCAATAGAGATGGCCAATCTTGCTGGAGCGGGCCCGCATCTCGCCGATCAACTTCGCCGGCTCTCCACCCTGAAGTTCGATCAAGGTAGTCGCGTCGTCTTCCCGCTTGGCTTCGAACCGAAGCGAGAGAAACCGCTTCAGTACCAGCTCAACCGCAGTGAACGTCCCTCCGACGTCTTGCAGAACGGACACGAGAGCGGCCGCCTCCGCCCGATCCCCTTGCCTGAGGAGAGTCGAGCTCGCTCGGCGAATCCTATCGATCTGTCCCGTCATGTCTGTGAAGCGTGTCATCGATTCGAACATCGTCCCGCCTCCCTCAACTCGGCCCCATGTCCCGGTACGCGCCTCGCCTGTCGTTCAGAGACCGTCAACCGTGCGGTCCACGGACGCCTCGTGGCTGATCAGCTGCCGCAAGACAACTCCGGCCAGCTCGCTGGGAATCGGTCGTCCAAAACGAGTCGGGCCAACATCGACCCGCGTCACGAATGGCAGACCCGCGGTACGAGTCGCTGTCGGCAGCAGGACCCGAGGGCTCGGGCAGCTTCACGAGGGTCTCTCCGAGAGAGTTTGGCTTCGGCAACGTCATGAACTCGGAGTACGCGGGCATGGCCGCAGAACACCCTGATCAGGTTCTGCGGCCGACGGCGGGGACAAGCAGGCTCGGCAAGGCGGGTACTGCCTACCGTCCGGGCCGACGGTCCAGCAAGTCGCGCAGCGGCCCACTGGAGACACCGTGTCCGCGCCGCTACGATCGCTGGAGGCATTAGGTGCGAGGTCGCCGCCCCGATGACGGACTGCTTGGTCCACCCGCGCCGAGGCCAAGTTCATGCGCTGAAAGGCGAGAGTTGCCGCCATGATGTCCGCGACCTCGGCCGCCCCTGCGCGGTCGCCACCCCAGACGCATTCTGACGAAGTGGTGGGTTCTCGGCCCTCCCCGGAGGGTCACCTGTCGGCTGGCCCCGGCCTCACCGCAACGTGTCGCGGGATGACCAGGGGAGGCATCCGAGTAATCCAGGCGGCCGAGCAAGCAGCTTTCCCGAAGAACTCTCAGCAGCTACTTCTGCAAGACCTCGTTCGAGTTGGCCGGGAGGTAGAAGTTCCAGCTCCCCCGCCCATCGTGGGCGCCGCCTGCGGGACACACGCCGTTGGTGGATGCGCCGTTCCACCAGAGTGTGAAGCACTTGTTGCAGAACCGCCAGTTTCCCTGCTGCGTATTGGCCGCCATGGGACTACCTCCTCCTGACCAGTGCCCGCTGCCGTTGCCGACGGCAGCCTGTCGTGACTACATGCGGTTCGCCGCACATTCGATGCGGCGGCGTGTCGTCGCAAACCTATATTGCGCGCGCGAACGTCACCGCGGTGTCACCGCGACGTCACCGTCCCCCCCAGCGAGTCAACCGAAGTCCGGGCGGTCCCCAGGGCCAATTGACGCGACGGGAGGCGACACGCCGGACGAGCGGTCGGATGGCGTAGACCACCCCGGCCACAAGGGACCGGTGCAGAGGCGACGACGTCGCCTCGGCCGGCAGTCAAGGGTTGGCAGTGTGAATCGCGTCGGGATTGATGGAGGCGTCAAGGAGACCTTTCAGAAGCAAACTCTGCGGTCCCTGTTCGCCCGTGCGGCATCGGCCCCGGCTGCCGCTCATGGCGTCGGCGGCGTCGGGCCCGTCGACGCGCCTGATCAGTGACAGGTTGAGGGCGCCGGTCGCGCCGCTGATTCCACCGCAGAGGCCCGCGGTGAACGGCCGGACCGGTCGGCCACGCACCTGTCAGGCTGGCGGTACTCGAAGGGCATGGCCTCGTGTGCTCTCGACCGGCGTGGGCCGGGCCACACTGCCGGTCGTGCTCGGTTGCGGTTCGGGCTGGGCCTGCTGACGCCGGCTGCGGGCAGGACGCTCGCACCGGAGCCGCCGACACAGAAGTCCGCACCGTCGAACTCGACAGCGACCGGTACGACGTCGGGCTGATCGTCCTTCTCCCCCGTACGCCGCCGGATCCCATCGGTCGAGTCCCGCTCGGTGAGGTGGTCATCGACTGCTTGCCCGCTGGGGGTCAGGCCCTGCCCGGGCGCCGGCTCTGGTCAGGGGCACCTCGCCTCCGGAGTCGCCGTCCGCACCGCCCGGCGCAGGGGCGGCGTCCTCCCCGCTGGACTCCGAGGGTGAGCCCCGCGCCTGACCGTCGCGACGTGCCGTCGGATTCCGTACGGACCGCGCCGGACCGGTTCCCCCCGACCGCTGCCCGGGCCTAGCGTCGGCCTTCCCACGGGGGCCGACGACGGCGGCGGGAGACTCGCCATGTTCGCTCAGCTCATTCAGGGCAGGACGTCGGACGCCGAGGCGGTGCGGACGGCGCTGGATACGTGGATGCGGGAGCTTCAGCCCGGCTCGATCGGCTGGCTCGGCAGCACGATCGGGGTCGCTGACGACGGCCGGTTCGTCGCCGTGGCCCGCTTCGAGTCGGCCGAGGCCGCGGCCCGCAACTCGGAGCGGCCGGAGCAGTCCCGGTGGTGGGAGGAGACGCAGAGGCTCTTCGACGGTGAGGTGACCTTCGCCGACAGCGATGACGTCGTGGTCGACCTGACCGGGGACCCGGACCGGGCTGGATTCGTGCAGGTGATGCAGGGCCGGGTGACGGACCGGGAACGGGCCAAGGAGCTCGCTGCCCAGATGTCCACCGCGGACATGGCGGACTTCCGCCCCGATGTCCTCGGCAGCGTGATGATGACCTACGAGCCGGACCGGTGGGCCCAGGTCATCTACTTCACCTCCGAGGCGGAGGCCCGCGAGGGCGAGACCAAGGAGGCACCGCCGGAGGTGCAGGCGGTCATGGAGCAGCTCATGGCCCTCAGCCCGGAGCCGCCGGACTTCATCGACTTGCGGCAGCCCCTCCTGTACTCGCCGCCGGCAGCCGGCGCTGAACTGCCGGGGCCGCGTGAGGCGGCGGAAGCAGCAGAGGAGGTCGAGCGGTCGACGTGACGCGCAGCTCGACTCGCGCCGACTGAACAGGACGTTCCCGCGGGAATGCCATCAAGCCGCACGCCTTGACCACGATCCGCGGGAACGTCCGGGCCGGGCAGCACCAGTCCCCTGGAAGGCGGGCTTCAGGGACGGTCTGTTGACTTCTCAGCTCGTTCGATCGACGAACCTCAGCTCGGCGGCCCAATGGGGGAGGCAGGGCCCCGTAGTGCGCCTTGTCGCTTCCCGCACCGTCGGCAGACACGCCCCAGCACGCCCTCGAAACGCTCGTCGGAGGGATGTTCCGTCACGTACGCGTGCAGCCCGAGCCAGCATTGCAGTGGCTTCGTCGTCACGAACCAAGCGTAGGAAGCAGCCATCCTGATCGCAGAGCCTTTGGCCCCGCACGCGAGTAGGTACCCGACGACCTAGACGTCGGTCGAGAAGTACCTCCGGGCCGCTTGTCCCACAGTGGGCCGCACACCAGGGCCAGCGGTCCGGACGCGGCGAGGGGGACCGACCGACGCCACCGCCCGAGCGACGCCGAGACCCGCATCGACTCGGAAGCCCGTGAGCCGTCACCTCGCGCAGGCGGCCCGGCAGGGAGGGCAACGCGGGCTCATCGTCTGGCTGCGGAGTTCCGCCCGGCAGGCCCGCGCGAGTCAATCTGCCTCCCTCCCGCGAGGCAGGCACGGGCTCCGGGCGAGGGGCCGTGCGGCGCCCTGGACCACTCGCGGGGGACCGGATCCGCCCCTGCTCGGGGGTCGTGGACGGCGCCACGGCGGCGGCACGCTCGCACTGCCCGCTGCACCACCCTGCAGCGCCGGCCTCGTCCCCGGAGGTTTCGCATGACCGCCGTCCCTCAGCCCACCCGCACCGCTCCGGCCCCCGGGAGGGCGTGCGCGGTGCGCCGCCCGGCTGGTCCTGGCCCTGCTGCTCCTCCGTCCAGGTCTGGGTCGTCCAGAGAGGAAACCGTCATGACCCACATCGCCCACACCCCCGTTCCGCGGCAGCCTGCCCCTGACCGCCCACGCCGGTCGGCGGTCCTCCGCCGAAGCCTCGCGGCGGCAACCGCGCTCGCCACGCTGACCGTCGCGGCAGCGTGCGGAGGCGCAGACGGAGAGGCCGCTGCCGCCGCTTCGGCCAACACCGCCGGAACCGCATCGTCGGCACTCCAGGGGGACGCCGATCTCGAACGGACCCTTGCCGGCATCCTGGAGTCGCATCACGCGAACCACGAATTCGTCGGCGCCGTCCTCTCGCTTCGCGAGGCCGACGGAGCCACGGTCACGGTGACGACGGGCTCCCAGACGGTAGACGCGGACAGTCCGCCGGTGGACCCGGCCGTCCCCTGGAACGTCGGCAGCGTGACGAAGACCTTCGTCGCCGTCGTCGCGCTGCAACTGGCCGAGGAGGGAGAGCTCGACCTCGACGCCGGCATCGAGCGCTTCCTTCCCGATCTCGCGGACGCCGACCGGATCACTCCGCGCCAGCTCCTCCAGCACACCAGCGGGCTGAACGAGTACCAGAACACACCTGCGGTCGAGGCGGACGCGCAGCGCGAGTGGACGCCGTCGGAGCTCATCGCCGTCGCCGAGGCGGCCGGACGTACCGGGGAACCCGGGGGTCCGCACCGCTACTCCAACACCAACTACATCGTCCTCGGCGAGATCATCGAGGACGTGACCGGCAACCCCTGGGAGGAGGAGGTGCACGAGCGCATCGCCGAGCCGCTCGGGATGCGCGACACCGGCGTCGTCGCCGTCGGCGGACCACGCGGCTACACCAGGGAGGGGGAGGCCTTCGTCGACGACACCGAGAGCGAGCATCCCTCGCTCGGCGGTGCGGCGGGCGGGCTCCAGTCGACCACCTCGGATCTGCTCACCTTCACCGAGGCGCTGGTCGAGGGCCGGCTGCTCTCCGACCGCAGCCTGGCCGAGATGAGCGCGTTCATCCCGGCGGAGGACCTGTCGCAGTTCGGCGTCGTCCACGAGTACGGCCTGGGACTGGAGGAGTACGCGACCGACCAGCTCACCGCCGTGGGTCACATGGGCATCGGAGCCGCCCACTCGGCGTTCATCGGCTTCGACGCCGAGAGCGGTACGGCCGTGGCGGTGACCATGAACGCGGATACCCCAGGGCCACAGGCGATCATGGGCATCGAAGCGCTGGCTGCTGCCAGCAGCTGAGGTCATCGGGGCTCCGACCGTCGCCGCGCGACGGTCGGAGCCTCGTCGCTCCGTGGCCGGGTGTCCGTCGTGATCAGGGCCGTGATCGACCGGCAGGATCGACCGGCAGGATCGACCGCCGGCCCCCGGGGAAGGACCCGTACTCGTGCCGACCAACGCGCGGGTCGAGCACGTGGAGCGGGCGAGCCATCATGTCCGTCGGGTCTCATACCAGGTGGCGCCGACCGGCTGGCCGGCCATGTTCCAGCTCCAGGAGACCTGGGGAGTGGTGCGCAGGTGCAGACCCGGACCCACCATCCCGACTCGCTTCACGGCACCGTCGGCCACGCCGTAGGCCCGGATCCCGCGCGCGACGAACGGGTCGAAGGAGGGGGTTCGTCCACCACCAGGGGCGACCGTGCCGCCGTCCGGCTCGCACGCTGCCGACCGTGGGGGTCCGCCGGACGCTCTCGCAGAAGAACGCACCGTCGAACTCGACGGCGATCGGGACGACGTCGGGCTGATCGTCTGCACCCAGCGTCGCCAGCCGAGCGATCCCGTGGGAGCGCAGGAACTCGCTCTCGTCGGCGGCGAAGGTCACCGGGTCACCAGCCGCGGGCGCGCCACTCCCCGAGGTGCGGGCGCTCGGCGCCGATCGTGCTGTCCTTGCCGTGGCCCGGGTAGAACCACGTCGCGTCGTCGAGAGGCCGAAGATCCGCTCCTCCAGGTAGCGATGTGAAGTCGGTCGGGTTTGTTGTCCTCCCAGGACCGCCCGGGAAGCGGAGCGGTCCGGGCACAAGGCGATCCCGAGCTGACGCGATGCTTAAGTCCCGGGCAGGCAGCTACGACTGTTGTTCTCGCCCTGAAGGCGGCCTAAGGGACGTGCATGCAGCGCCTGTCACGCAGCAGCGCCTTCCCCGTGCCCAACGAGACTTCCT
The DNA here is from genome assembly GCF_051383655.1 of Geodermatophilus sp. CPCC 205761. Taxonomy (NCBI): domain Bacteria; kingdom Bacillati; phylum Actinomycetota; class Actinomycetes; order Geodermatophilales; family Geodermatophilaceae; genus Geodermatophilus; species Geodermatophilus sp. CPCC 205761. The sequence continues at coordinate 51,043 of NZ_JALPKQ010000003.1, read as the reverse complement.
CCGAAAGTTACGAACGCCGCCGCTATGGCCGCCACCGCCTCAGCGACACTCGGGGCCGATACAATGCACACGACGGCAGCGACGAGCACAATCGCGATGAATAACCAGCCCCACGTGTGGTGCGTCCGAACCGTAGAGGACGTGTCGTGCAGGAGATCGGCAAGTGCATAGGAGAGGACTGCTGCGACTAGCGCGGCGGCGGCGGCAACCGACATTTCCAGATAGAATGCAATCAGGATCGCAACAATCACCAACCCGACCGACGCAACTAATAGCAGGACGCCCTCGCTTTTTCTGGAACCCAAGGCATCTTCCCCGTGCGTAGACACCACCGCTCGGCGCGCGCGACCGCGCCTGTGACTGAGGTGAGAGACAATCACAGCCAGCGTTGCCGCCATCAGCCCGGCTGCGGCTTCCGACATGCCGAACCGCACATTCTCGGGCTGATTTGGCACCTTCTCTACCCACCAGAGCATCCCGAAGCCGAGCGCAGCCAGGATCGTCAGGATCAGAAAATGCGAGCGGCCTTCCAATGGCACGTTGTCTCTAGCGGCGCTCATCGTGCCCCCTTCGGTCAGCCATCCGGCACCCGCGAGAGCTAGCGCAACAGGCTCCCACCCGAGTCGAGCGCATAGCGACATCGGAGGAACGAGGGGCAGCACCGGACCACGTGTACTCGCGCCGCGGGTCGAGGGGTGGGTGCATCAGCGCCGCAGTTCAGACGGGAGCAGCCCGATCGAGTCGGGCCCGTGCAGGCAACCGGGGTAGGCGCGCCAGAACCACCCGACGCCTACCCCGGCCACCATCGCGCATGTCCCTAAGCTCGCCTTTTAACCCCAGGCGTCCGGCAGTTGCACCGGTGTGATTCGGGGCCTGGCATGCGGGCGGCCACCGCTGGATCCTTCGGAGTTGCGATGCTTCGAAGCAACGGCGGTGGCCGCGATGGACAGTGTGTGCCCGACCGGTGGGGTTGACCAGAGCCTGGCGGTGGCGCGGCTTCGGGGCTTCCGTGAGGAAGTGTTCGGCTGTCTGGGACGGCGTCGTGACGCGCTGTTCGAGCTGGTCGATGCGCTGCTGGCGGCTGAGTCGATGCCCTCGCTGCCGCACCTGAGCCTGCCGCCGGTCCACCGGCGGGGCTGGGGCAGCGTGTATGCCGCGCTGGCCGTCGGCGAGGTCGACGCCGACCGGATCGCCGAGTTGCTGGCCGCGCGGACGCCCCAGGTGGCGCACCCGGTGTTCGCCGTGGACGCCAGCACCTGGCCGCGCTGCGATGCCGAGTGCTCGCCAGGCCGCGGTTTTTACTACTCACCGACCCGGCACTCGGCCGGTCAGCCGATCGTGGCCGGCTGGTGTTACTCCTGGATCGCCCAGCTCGGCTTCGAGCGCGACTCGTGGACCGCTCCGGTCGATGCCCACCGGGTGTCGGCGGGTGAGGACGTCGGCCGGGTCACCGCCGCCCAGGTCCGCGCGCTGACCGCCCGGCTGGAACGCGGCGCGGCGCCGATGTTCGTCTTCGATGCCGGCTACGACCCGATCGCGCTCACCGTGGACCTGGGCGATCTGCCGGTGACGGTGCTGGCGCGGATCCGCTCCGACCGGGTCTTCTACGCCGCCCCGGCACCGGTTGCGGGCCGGCTGGGCCGCCCGCCGCGGCACGGCGCCCGCTTCCTCTGTGCCGACCCGGCCACCTGGCCGGCCCCGGATCAGACGCTGCAGGCCGACGACGAGCAGTACGGCCGGGTGCAGGTGGGCTGCTGGAGCGGGCTGCATCCCAAGCTGGCCGGTCGGGGACGCTGGAGCGACTGCGCCCAGCCGCCGATCGTGGCCAGCACGGTCATCCGGGTCCAGGTCGAGCACCTGCCCCGGCCCACCGCCCGGGCGGTCAAGACGCTGTGGCTGTGGTGGGCCGGGCCCGGCCGCCCGGACCTGAACCTGTGCTGGCGGGCCTACATCCGCCGGTTCGACCTGGAGCACACCTTCCGCTTCTGCAAGCAGGCCCTGGGCTGGACCACTCCCAGGGTGCGCACGCCCGAGCAGGCCGACCGCTGGACCTGAGTGGTGCTCCTGGCCTACGCCCAGCTGCGCCTGGCCCGGCCCATCGCGATCGAGGCGCGGTTGCCCTGGGACGCCGGCTGCCGGCGCACCGGCTGACTCCCGCCCGGCTCCGCCGCGGATTCCCTCGACTCCTGCCGATCCTGGGCACCCCGGCCAGTCCACCGAAACCCTGCGGCCGCTCACCCGGACGCCCGATCGGCAGCCGACGAGGACCGGCACCACGCCAGCCCGCGATCAAGAAGGAAGCCGCCTGAAGTTAAAAGGCGAGCTAAGTGACCGCACCAGCCGCGGCGTCCTTGAGTGGCCCATTTAGGGACGTTTCACTCCTCGCGGCTGCGTCCCCGTCGGCCGGAAACTGCTCCGCGGGGAAGCTGCGAGCCCCGGTGTCGACGCATTTCACACGATCAGCGGGAGTCGTGGGTCGGGGTGAGCGGTTCGACCTGACGCCGCCCGTACCCACATCACGTCGTCAATGAGATCTGGGGGCCGTCCCGCGACTGTGCGACGGGCCAGCACGTCATCCAGGATGCCGGCTGTCGTGGCGATGCCTTCGGGCGTCGCCACGCTGGTGCGGTCCAGGGCGTCCGTGAGGTCGATCCCGTGCACCACCGCCTCGACCACGCGAGTGGGTACCCACTCCTCCAGGCGCATGAGGGCGAAGAACCCGGACCCGATGGTGTCCGGGGGGTGGTTGCGGATACCCGCCAGACTGGCAGCGAAGGTGGAGCGCGTCCGCTCCACCAAGCTGGTCCGGTCGCCCTCCGCGGCGTGTGCCAGGGCGTAGGCGTAGACGACCGGGGCGACCGTGCTTCGCTCGGCGATGAAGAAGCTGGCCCGGTCCCGGCCGGGCTGGCCCGTCTGGATGCTGTCGAGCAGTCCGAGGGTCAGGCCGATGGAGATGTCGATGTGGGCCACCAGATCGGCAACCCGCCAGGGCGTGATTCCTTCACCCTCGGGAACCAGGTGGGTAGGCCGCTCCCAGTCGGCATCTGTCAGGTCGGTCAAGACGCCGCTCACGCCGTCGAGCTCTCGGTCGAGGACCTCGATGGCCTGCTCGTGTCCGTGGCGCACGACACACCTCTGCATCAGACGGGACGTGGGGCCGCACCGTGGACCGTGACGCGGCGCCTGTCAAGGCACCGCAGTCCGGCGAATGTGACGCCTTCGCACGCGCACCTAGCCGAGAAGCGCTCGGAACGGTCGTGGCGGGCCTTTGCGTTTGGAACTCTCAGCGACCTCGTCGGCCCGATGCGTCCGGGCTTGCGGAGGTGTCCCTTAGGCCGCCTTTACGGTCATCCCCTCGGACGCGCCACTCTCCGAACTGGGGCCGTTCGGCGCCGAGGGTTCTGTTCTTCACGTGGCCGGGTTAGAACCACGTCGCGTCGTCGAGACGGCCAAAGCTCCGCGCCTCGAGGTCGTGTATCAGCGACGTGAGGTCCGTCGGGTTCGATGTCCTCCCTGGACCCCCGGGGAAGAGGGTCGAGCAGTCAGCTCAGGTCGTCGGCTCCGCTCGCTGAGCTGTCGTGGACTGTCCGTCTCGTCTCGTACCAGGTGGCGCCGACCGGCTCGCCGGCCATGTTCCAGCTCCAGGAGACCTGGGGGGTGATGCGCAGGTACAGACCCGGACCCACCATTCCGACCCGCTCCACCGGACCGTCGGCCACGCCGTAGACCCGGATCCCGCGCGCGATGAACGGGTCGAAGGAGGGCAGGTCGTCCACCACCAGGGCGACCTTGCGACGTCCGGCCCGCACGTTGCCGACCTTGCGGGTCCGCAGGACGCTCGCCCCGGAGCCGCCGACCCAGAAGTGCGCACCGTCGAACTCGACGGCGACCGGGACGACGTCGGGTTGACCGTCTACACCCAGCGTCGCCAGCCGAGCGATCCCGTGGGACCGCAGGAACTCCACCTCGTCGGCCCGGAAGGTCACCGGATCACCACCCGCGGGCGCGCCACTCCCCGAGGTGCGGGCGCTCGGCGCCGAGCGTCGTGTCCTTGCCGTGGCCGGGATAGACCCAGGTGTCGTCGGGCAGCGTGCCGAACAGCCGCTGCTCGACGTCGTCGATCAGGCTGGCGAACCGCTGCGGGTCCTTCTGGGTGTTGCCGACGCCGCCGGGGAAGAGGCTGTCGCCGGTGAAGACGTGCGTGCCGGCGTCGTCCGGGCCGTGCCAGACCAGCGCGATGCTGCCCGGTGTGTGCCCGCGCAGGTGCACGACCTCGAGGGTCTGCGCGCCGACGGTCACCGTGTCGCCGTGCTCGACCGGCCGCTGCACCGGGACGGGGAGGTCGCCGGCGTCCGCCGGGTGGGCCACCGTGGTCGCGCCGGTCGCCTCCACGACCTGGGGGAGGGCGCGGTGGTGGTCCCAGTGCCCGTGCGTGGTGACGACGGTGCGCAGGTCGGTGTCGCCGATCAGGGTGCGCAGCGCGTCGGGCTCGGCGGCCGCGTCGATCAGCAGCGCCTCGCCGGTCGTGGCGCAGCGGAGCAGGTAGGCGTTGTTGGCCATCTCGCTCACCGCGAGCTTGCTGATGGTCAGCCCCGGCAGCTCCCGGACGTCGGCGGGCCCGCCCACCTCGACGTCGCCGGTGTAGGTCCCCGAGCTCATCCTGGACTCCGTTCGAGAGTGTCGGCGGCCGCGGTTACGGTCCTCGGCATGGACGCTAGCGGAGGTCTGCCGGTCGGTGCCGAGGGCCGGACGATCGTCGGCCTCCCCGCCACCGAGCTGGCCGCCCGCGTGCGTGCGGGGGAGCTGTCCGCCGTCGACGTGGTGCGCGCGCACCTCGCCCACCTCGACGAGGTGGAGGCCCGCGTCGGGGCCTTCCGGGTGGTCCGCCGGCAGGCCGCGCTGGCCGAGGCGGCTGCCGTCGACGCCGCTCCCGACCGCGGATCACTCCCGCTGGCGGGGGTGCCGATCGCGGTGAAGGACAACGTCGACGTCGCCGGCGAGGCCTGCACCGACGGCTCGCCGGCCTGCCCGAGCCGGACGGCGGCCCAGGACCACCCCGTCGTGGCCCGGCTGCGCGCCGCCGGCGCGGTCGTCGTCGGCCTCACGCGCGCCCCCGAGCTGTGCCTCTACGCCTCCACCGACGGCCCCGGCACGGTGAGCCGCAACCCCTGGGACACCGCCCGCTCGCCGGCCGGCAGCTCCGGGGGCAGCGCGGCGGCGGTCGCGTCGGGTGCGGTCCCGCTGGCGCACGGCAACGACGGCCTGGGCTCGCTGCGGCTCCCGGCGGCCGCCTGCGGCCTGGTCACGCTCAAGCCGGGCCGCGGCGTCGTCCCCGCCGGGATCGGCGCCGACGACTGGTCGGGCATGGCGGAGAACGGCGCGCTGGCGACGACGGTGGCCGACCTCGCGCTGGCCCACGCCGTGATGGCGGGGGAGGAGCCGGCACCGCCGGTCGCCCCCGATCGGCCGCTGCGCGTCGCGGTCAGCACCCGGTCGCCGCTGCCGGGGATCCGCGCCGACGGCCCGGCGCGGGCGGCGGTGGACGCCGTCGTGGGACTGCTCACCGCCGCCGGGCACACCGTCGTCCGCAGGGATCCACCGGTCAGCCCGGGTGCCGCGGCCGGAGCCGTCGCGCGGTGGATGGCCGGCGCGGCGAACGACGCCGAGCACCTCGGCATCGACCTGGCCGACCTCCAGCCGCGCAGCCGCACGCACGCCCGCATCGGGCGGGCGGTCCGCGCCGCCGGCCTGGTCCGGCCGGCCACCGCCGACCGGTTCCGGCAGCGCATGACCGCCTTCTTCGCCGACGTCGACCTGCTGCTCAGCCCGGTGACGACCGGCCCGCCCCTGCCCGCCCGGCCGTGGCACGAGCGGTCGTTCCTGGCCAACGTGACGGCCAACGCCCGCTGGGCCCCGTGGACGGCGGCCTGGAACCTGGCCGGCCTGCCCGCGCTGGTCCTGCCCGCCGGCACCCGGCCCGAGGGGCACCCGCTGGCCGTCCAGTTCGCCGGCCCCCCAGGAGCCGAGACGCGACTACTCTGGGTCGCCGGAGAGCTGGAGCGGCGACAGCCGTGGCGCCGGTACGCGCCGGTCTTCGACCCGACTGCACCACCGGTCCCAGCACCCGCCTGAGCAAGACCGGCCCGGCACCGCCGCCGCGGCCGGCGTCGGCGCGCGACCGGGCCCGGCGTCCCCGCACCACCCGCACGGCAGCACCCCACCGGCTTGGCCTCCACCGAGCACGACCGACAGGGATCACATGGACCGCCTCGTCGTCCGCGGCGCCCGCGAGCACAATCTCAAGGACGTCCACCTCGACCTCCCCCGCGACGCGCTGATCGTGTTCACGGGGCTCTCCGGCTCGGGCAAGTCCAGCCTCGCCTTCGACACGATCTTCGCCGAGGGCCAGCGCCGGTACGTCGAGTCGCTGTCGGCCTACGCGCGGCAGTTCCTGGGCCAGATGGACAAGCCCGACGTCGACTTCATCGAGGGCCTGTCGCCCGCGGTCTCGATCGACCAGAAGTCGACCAACCGCAACCCCCGCTCGACCGTCGGCACCATCACCGAGGTCTACGACTACCTGCGGCTGCTCTACGCCCGGGCCGGCCAGCCGCACTGCCCCAACTGTGGCAAGCCGATCTCCCGGCAGACGCCGCAGCAGATCGTCGACCAGGTCCTCGAGATGGAGGAGGGCACCCGCTTCCAGGTGCTCGCGCCCGTCGTCCGCGCCCGCAAGGGCGAGTACGTCGACCTGTTCAGCTCGCTGCAGACCCAGGGCTTCTCCCGCGTGCGGGTCGACGGAACCGTGCACCCGCTGACCGAGCCGCCGAAGCTCAAGAAGCAGGAGAAGCACACGATCGAGGTGATCGTCGACCGGCTCACGGTCAAGGAGAGCGCCAAGCGCCGGCTGACCGACTCGGTGGAGACCGCCCTCGGCCTCGCCGGCGGGCTCGTCGTCCTCGACTTCGTCGACCTCCCCGACGACGACCCGCACCGCGAGCGCACCTACTCCGAGCACCTCGCCTGCGTCGACGACGGGCTGTCGTTCGAGGCGCTCGAGCCCCGGTCGTTCTCCTTCAACTCGCCGTTCGGCGCCTGCCCCGAGTGCACCGGCATCGGCACCCGCAAGGAGGTCGACCCCGAGCTGGTCATCCCCGATCCGGAGAAGAGCCTCGCGCAGGGCGCGGTCGCCCCGTGGGCCAGCTCGATGACCAACGAGTACTTCCTCCGGCTGCTCTCCGGGCTGTCGCAGCAGCTCGGCTTCTCGATGGACGACCCGTGGGAGCGGCTGCCGGCCAAGGCGCAGAAGGCGATCCTGCACGGCTCCCCGGACCAGGTGCACGTCCGCTACAAGAACCGGTACGGCCGCGAGCGCAGCTACTACGCCGCGTTCGAGGGCGTGATGCCGTTCCTCGAGCGCCGACACGAGGACACCGACAGCGACTGGGCGCGGGACAAGTACGAGGGCTACATGCGCGACGTGCCCTGTCCCGTCTGCCACGGCACCCGCCTCAAGCCCGAGATCCTCGCCGTCAAGCTCAACGGACGCTCGATCGCCGAGGTCACCAACCTCTCCATCGGTGACGCCTCCGAGTGGCTCGGCGGGCTCGAGCTGGGCGACCGGGAGCGGGCCATCGCCGACCGCGTCCTCAGGGAGATCCAGGCCCGGCTGTCCTTCCTCGTCGACGTCGGCCTCGACTACCTGTCCCTCGACCGGCCGGCCGCCACGCTCGCCGGTGGCGAGGCGCAGCGGATCCGGCTGGCCACCCAGATCGGGTCCGGGCTGGTCGGCGTCCTCTACGTCCTCGACGAGCCGTCGATCGGGCTGCACCAGCGCGACAACACCCGGCTGATCGAGACGCTGGTCCGGCTGCGCGACATGGGCAACACCCTGATCGTGGTCGAGCACGACGAGGACACGATCAAGGTCGCCGACTGGATCGTCGACATCGGCCCCGGCGCCGGCGAGCACGGCGGCGAGATCGTCGTCAGCGGCCACCTCGACGACCTGATGACGAGCGAGCGCTCGCTGACCGGGGCGTACCTGTCCGGGCGCATGGCGATCGAGATCCCGAAGGTCCGGCGCGAGCTCACGCCCGGCCGGGAGCTGGTGGTCAAGGGCGCCCGCGAGCACAACCTCCGCGGGGTCGACGTCACCTTCCCGCTCGGCTGCTTCGTCGCGGTCACCGGGGTGTCCGGATCCGGCAAGTCCACGCTGGTCAACGACATCCTGTACACGACGCTGGCCAACCAGCTCAACCGCGCGCGGATGGTCGCCGGCCGGCACCGGACCGTCACCGGCCTGGAGCACCTCGACAAGGTGGTGCACGTCGACCAGTCGCCGATCGGCCGCACGCCCCGGTCCAACCCGGCCACCTACACCGGGGTCTGGGACCACGTGCGCAAGCTGTTCGCCAGCACCACCGAGGCGAAGATGCGCGGCTACCTGCCCGGCCGGTTCTCGTTCAACGTCAAGGGCGGACGCTGCGAGGCGTGCTCCGGCGACGGCACCCTGAAGATCGAGATGAACTTCCTGCCGGACGTCTACGTGCCGTGCGAGGTGTGCAAGGGGGCCCGGTTCAACCGGGAGACCCTCGAGGTGCACTACAAGGGCAAGACCGTCGCCGAGGTCCTCGACATGCCGATCGAGGAGGCGGCCGACTTCTTCGCGGCCATCCCGGCGATCGCCCGCTACCTGCGCACCCTCACGGAGGTCGGCCTGGGCTACGTGCGGCTGGGCCAGCCGGCGACCACGCTGTCCGGCGGCGAGGCGCAGCGGGTCAAGCTGGCCAGCGAGCTGCAGAAGCGCTCCAACGGCCGCAGCATCTACGTCCTCGACGAGCCGACCACCGGCCTGCACTTCGAGGACATCCGCAAGCTGCTGCTGGTGCTGCAGGGCCTGGTCGACAAGGGCAACTCGGTGGTCGTCATCGAGCACAACCTCGACGTGATCAAGAGCGCCGACTGGCTCATCGACATGGGCCCCGAGGGCGGGTTCCGCGGCGGCACGGTCGTCGCCGAGGGGCCGCCGGAGTTCGTCGCCGGCGTGCCGGAGAGCCACACCGGCCGGTACCTGGCGAAGATCCTCGACCCGGACGCCGTCGCCGCCGCGGCCGCGCCGAAGAAGCGGGTCCGCAAGAAGGCCAGCTGAGGCGGGCCCGGAGCCGTCCCCCACCGGGCGGCTCCGGGGCCCGGACGTCCGGCTGACGCGCTGGGCGGTGCGCGGCTAGGGTGCAGGTGACCGCGGTCACGTCCCCGGGAGGCCGGCAGCCGTGCTCACCCGAAGATCCCTCCTCGCCGGCCTCGTCGCCGCGCCGGCCCTGAGCGCGCTGGCGTCCTGCGCGGGGACGGTGGTCCAGCCCGGCGACCTCTCCCGGCTGCGGATCATGGCCCCGGCCAGCCCCGGCGGCGGCTGGGACACGACCGCCCGCGTGATGCAGCGGACCATCCAGAGCAGCGGCCTGGCCCGCAACGTGCAGGTGTTCAACGTCGAGGGCGCCGGCGGGGTGATCGGCCTGGGTCAGCTCAGCCGGGAGGACGACGACGCCCTGCTGATGATGATGGGGCTGGTCATGGTCGGCGCCGTCGACACCAACGACTCGTCCACCCGGCTCACCGACGTCACGCCCATCGCCCGGCTGATCGGCGAGACCGAGCTGATCGTCGCCCCGGCCGATGCGCCGTTCGACGACATCGCCGGCTTCGTCGAGGTCTGGGCGGCCGACCCCGCCGCGACGCCGATCGCCGGCGGCTCGGCCGGCGGCACCGACCAGATCCTCGCCGGCCTGCTCGCCGTGGCCGCCGGCATCGACCCCGGGCAGATCAACTACATCCCGTACTCCGGCGGGGGTGAGTCGCTGTCGGCACTGCTCGGCGGACAGGTCACGGCCGGCATCTCCGGCACCGCCGACTACGGGCCGCAGGTCGCCTCCGGCGACCTCAAGGGATTGGCGGTCTCCACGGCCGAGCGCAGCGACCAGGTCCCCGACGTCCCCACGCTGATCGAGTCGGGGTTCGACGTCGAGGTGTCCAACTGGCGTGGCGTGATGGCCCGCCCCGGCATGAGCGACTCCGCCCGCGAGGACCTCATCCAGCTGGTCGTCGACACGCATGACAGCGACGAGTGGGCCGAGGCGCTGGAGAACAACGGCTGGGACGACCTGCTGCTCACCGGGGAGGAGTACGGCGAGTTCCTCGCCGCGGAGGAGACGCGGGTGCGCGAGATCCTGGTGCAGATCGGCCTGGTGCAGTGAGCGCGCGGGAGCCCGCGCCCGCCCCGCCGGGCGGCGACGAGTCACCGGCCGCGACGCCCGCGCCGGAGCAGACCGGCCGGAACAACGGCGAGCTGGCGCTGACCGTCCTGCTGGGCGCGCTCGGCGTCTACCTCGTCCTGGACGCCGGCAGCATCGCCGTGCCCGGATCGGCGAGCAACGTCGGACCGCGGTTCTTCCCCTACCTCGTCGGCGGCCTGATCATCGCCACCGCGCTGGCGCTGGGCGTGCGGGTGTTCCGCGGCGACCGGGGGCCCGCCGACGAGAGCGAGGACGTCGACCTCACGGTCGGCACGGACTGGCGCGCGGTCGGCATCATCGCCGTCGCCTTCCTGGCCCACGCCCTGCTGATCAACGTCGTCGGCTGGCCGCTGGCGGTCACCCTGATGTTCGGCACGGTCGCCTGGGCCCTCGGTGCCCGGGGCATCGTCCGGCCGCTGATCGTCGGGGGGATCACCTCGATCGTCGTCTGGATCGTCTTCGTCAAGGCGCTGAACGTGGCGCTGCCCGGCGGGACGCTCCTCGAGCTGGCGACGGGCTGGTTCTAGATGGACGCGCTCTCCGACCTCGCCGGCGGCTTCGCGGACGCGCTGACCCCCATCAACCTGCTGTTCGCCTTCATCGGCGTGCTGCTGGGGACGGCGGTCGGCGTCCTCCCCGGCATCGGTCCGGCGATGACGGTGGCCCTGCTGCTGCCGGTCACCTATGTCCTCGAGCCGACCAGCGCGTTCATCATGTTCGCCGGCATCTACTACGGCGGCATGTACGGCGGGTCGACGACGTCGATCCTGCTGAACACCCCCGGCGAGGCCAGTTCGATCATGACCGCGCTCGAGGGCAACAAGATGGCCAAGGCCGGCCGTGGGGCCGCCGCCCTGGCGACCGCGGCGATCGGCTCCTTCGTGGCGGGCACGATCGCCACCTTGCTGCTCGCCCTGGTGGCGCCGGTCGTCGTCGACCTCGCCATCGGGATCACCGCGGCGGACTACTTCGCGCTGGCCGTGTTCGCCTTCGTCGCGGTGGCCACGGTGCTCGGTGCGTCCCCGCTGCGCGGCCTGGCCTCCCTCGGCATCGGGCTCTACCTCGGGCTGGTCGGCACCGACGTCCTCACCGGGCAGGAGCGCTTCACCCTCGGCGTCCCGCAGCTGAACGACGGCATCGACGTCGTCGTCGTGGCGGTGGCCCTGTTCGCCGTCGGGGAGGCGCTCTACGTCGCCTCCCGGCTGCGGCACGGGCCCGTGGAGGTGATGGCGGCGTCCGGCCGGTACATGACCGGGGAGGACCTCCGCCGCTCCTGGAAACCGTGGCTGCGCGGCACCGCCCTCGGGTTCCCGTTCGGGGCGCTGCCGGCCGGCGGCGCCGAGATCCCGACGTTCCTCTCCTACGCCGCCGAGCGGAAGCTGACCAAGCACCCCGAGCAGTTCGGGAAGGGCGCGATCGAGGGCGTGGCCGGGCCGGAGGCGGCGAACAACGCCGCGGCCGCCGGCGTCCTGGTGCCCCTGCTCACCCTCGGGCTGCCGACGTCGGCCACGGCGGCGATCCTGCTGGCCGCGTTCCAGGGCTACGGCATCCAGCCGGGCCCGACCCTGCTGACCACCGAGTCCACCCTGGTCTGGACCCTCATCGCGGCCCTGTTCATCGGCAACACGATGCTGCTGGTGCTCAACCTGCCGCTGGCCGGCGTGTGGGTGAAGCTGCTGCGCATCCCGCGCCCGTACCTGTACGCGGGCATCCTGCTGTTCGCCTCGCTCGGGTGCTACGCGGTGAACGCCGACCCGCTCGACCTCGTGCTGCTGCTCCTGCTCGGCGGGCTCGGGTTCGTCATGAGGCGCTACGGCTGGCCGGTGGCGCCGGCGGTGATCGGCCTGATCCTCGGGCCGATCGCCGAGACCAACCTCCGGCGGGCCCTGGCCATCAGCGGCGGGGACCTCAGCGTCCTCGTCGACACCTGGTTCAGCCGGATCGTGCTGCTGCTGGCCCTCCTGGCGCTCGTCGTGCCGATCGTGCTGCGCGTCGTCCGCGGCCGCCGCGCGACCCCCGAGGAGGTGCAGGAGAGCGGCGAGCTGCGCCACCGCGACACCGCGGCGGCCAACCGCGAGGGAGGGGAGGGCTGAGTGAGCGGGGTCGTGGTGGTGGGCGTCGTCGCCAACCCGCGGGGTGAGGCGGCGCTGGAGCACGCCGTCGTCGAGGCCCAGCGGCGGGACGCGCGGCTGGTGGTGGTCAACAGCTCGCGCGGGGACGCGCTCGTCGACGAGGAGTTCCTCCAGGGCGACCGCCTGCAGCGGCTGCACACCGACCTCGCCGCGGCCGGGGTCGTGTTCGAGGTCCGCCAGCCGGTCCGGGGGAGGGACGTGGCCGAGGAGCTGGCCGCCGTGGTCGAGGAGACCGGGGCGGAGCTGCTGGTCATCGGCCTGCGCAAGCGCTCGGCGGTGGGCAAGCTGCTCATGGGCAGCGCCGCCCAGCGGATCCTGCTGGACGTCGACTGCCCGGTCCTGGCGGTGAAGAACCCACCTGGAGAGGCCCCCCGATGACGGCGACGTCAGACGAACTGCGGCAGCTGGAGGCCCCCGACGGCGTCCGCCTGGTCTACCGGCGCTGGCTGCCCGACGGCGACGTCCGCGGCACCGTCCAGATCGTCCACGGCGCCTCGGAGCACTCCGGCCGGTACGGCCGCCTGGCGGCGGCGCTGACCGGCCGCGGCCTGGCCGTGTACGCCCTCGACCTCCGGGGACACGGCAGGACGGCGGAGAGCAGCGGGGTCGGCCGGTTCGGGGGCTCCGGAGGCGCCGGCGTGGACAGCCTCCTGGGGGACGTCCGGGCCCTGCAGCGGGTGATGGCCGAGCAGCAGCCCGGCGTGCCACGGGTGCTCGTGGGCCACTCGATGGGCTCGATCGTCGCGCTCGCCGCCGCGGAGCGGGACGGCGGCGACCTCGCCGGCCTGGTGCTGTCCGGGCCGGTCGGCGTGGCCCCGCACCTCGCCGACACGGTCGCCGCCCTGGACGAGGCCGTCGCGGCGGGAGCCGGCGAGCACGCCCTCGACGCGCTGGGCGCCTTCAACGAGGCCTTCGAGCCGGCCCGCACCCGCTTCGACTGGCTCTCCCGCGACCCCGCCGAGGTCGACGCGTACGTCACCGACCCGCTGTGCGGCGACCGGATGCCGCTGACCGCGGGCTACGCCGCCGGCGTCTTCGGCCTGGCCGTCGGATCGGTGACCCCCGACGCGCTCGCGACGATCCCCGACGGACTGCCGGTCCTGCTGCTGGCCGGCAGCCGGGACCCGGTCGGCGGGGTCGACGCCGGCCAGGTCATCGCACTCGCCGACCTGCTCCGGGCCCGGGGCCTGCCGGTCGAGCTGCACGTCTACGACGACGCCCGCCACGAGGTCTTCAACGAGACCAACCGCAACGAGGTGACCGGCGACCTGCTGGCCTGGTTGGACGGCCGGATCCCCGGCTGAGCGTCACCCCTCGCGGCGGGCCGGCGCCGCGCGGTCGTGGTCCGCCGCCCGCGGGTGCGGCGTCCCGATGCCGGCCTCGACCTCCTGCCAGAACGTGTCGACGCGGGCGTTCCACCGGTCGGGGACCTCCTGGAAGGGCTGGTGCGCCTCGGTCGCCCACACCTCGAACTGCGCCCCGGGGACCGCCTCGGCGACGGCCTGCCCCAGCGGCGGGCGGGCGACCACGTCGACGCCACCGGCGAGCACCAGCGTCGGCGCCGTGATCCGGGGCAGCCCCGCCGTGCCGTCGTGGTCGAGGAACGCGTCGAGGTAGCGCTGCAGGTCCTCCGGCGCCTGCTTGTGCGGGAAGGCGAGCACCTCGTCGATGAAGGCCGCGACGGTGCCGTCGTCGTGCGCCCGTGCCGTGTAGATGTCGAGGAAGAAGCCCTCGAGGAAGTCGCGCTCGCTCCAGTCGACCGCCGCCAGCCGCTGGACGAACCGCAGCCACGTGCTCAGGTAGCGGTCCGGCACCGGCCAGGTGCTCTGCAGCACCAGGCTGCGCACCAGGTCGGGACGGCGCAGCGCCAGCTCCTGGCTGACGATGCTGCCGCCGGAGAACCCCGCCACGTGCGCCGACGCGATCCCGAGGCCGTCCAGGACGTCGGCGGCGTCGTCGGCCATCGTGGCCACGCTCACCCGGCCGCGGGGCATCGCCGTCCGCCCGGCGCCGCGGTTGTCGAAGGCGGTCAGCCGGTAGCGGTCGGCCAGCCCGTCGAGCTGGAACTGCCACGACTCGACGGTGTCCCCGGCGCCGCCGATCAGCAGGACGTCGGGCCCCTGCCCGACCTGCTCGGTCCAGATGTCGAGCTCCCGGACCCGGATGTGCCGGCCCATCTCCGGCCTCCTCTCTCCGGCGCCGCGGTGGGCGGGCCGGTCAGCCGCCGCGGGCGGAGGGTGCCGGGGGCCGGTCCGGCGACGGGTGTTCGTCGTCCGCCGCCCGGGGGTGCGGCGTCCCGGCGCGGGCCGCGACCTCCTGCCAGAACGCGTCCACGCGGGCGTTCCACCGGTCCGGGACCTCCTGGAAGGGCTGGTGTGACTCGGTCTCCCACACCTCGAAGCGCGCCCCGGGGATCAGGTCGGCGACCGCCCGGCCGAGGTGCGGTCGTGCGGTGGGGTCGACACCCCCCGCCAGCACCAGCGTCGGCGCGCTGATGCCGGGCAGCCGCTCGGTGCTGTCGTAGTGCCAGATGTCGGCGAGGAAGCGGTGCACGTCCTCCGCCGACTGCTTGTGGGGGAAGGCGACCACCTCGTCGATGAAGGCTGCGACGGTGCCGTCGTTGTGCGCGCGGGGCGTGTAGATCCACAGGAAGAACGACTCGAGGAAGGTGCGCTCGTCGGAGGCGTTGTCGACCAGCCACTCGACGAAGTGTCCCCATGCGCGGAAGTACGGATCGAGCGCCGCCCACGTGCTCTGCAGCACCAGGCTGCGGACCAGGTCGGGACGGCGCAGTGCCAGCTCCTGGCTGATGAGGCTGCCACCCGAGAAGCCCGCGACGTGCGCGGACCCGATGCCGAGGGCTTCGAGGACGGCGGCCGCGTCGTCGGCCATCCCCGCCACGGTGGCTCCCTCGGCCGGCATCGGGGTCCGCCCGGCGCCGCGGTTGTCGAAGGCGGTCAGCCGGTAGCGGTCGGCCAGGCCGTCGAGCTGGAACTGCCAGGACTCGACGGTGTCGCCGAGACCACCGATCAGCAGGACGTCGGGCCCCTGCCCGACCTGCTCGGTCCAGATCTGCCGGTCGCCCGCACGGACGTGTGCACCCATGGAGGGGCCCTCTCGCCTGCCCCCGTGCGGAACCAGGCTGGGACCCGGACGGCGGGGCTGTCAACGGCCGGGCGGGCGGCGGAATCACATCCGTGTGGTCCCTGTGACGGTTCCCGCGCCCCGGGGTGGGCGGACCGTCGTCCCCCCGACCTAACCTGGGCTCCATGCCGGACCCGTCCACGTACCGACCGGCGGTCGGCAGCATCCCGGAGTCGCCGGGGGTCTACAGGTTCCGCGACCCCGGCGGCCGGGTCATCTACGTCGGCAAGGCCAAGAGCCTCCGCCAGCGGCTGAACAGCTACTTCGCCGACGTCGCCGGCCTGCACCCGCGCACCCGCCAGATGGTCACGACGGCGGCCAGCGTGGAGTGGACCGTCGTCGGCACCGAGGTCGAGGCGCTCCAGCTCGAGTACAACTGGATCAAGGAGTTCGACCCGCGGTTCAACGTCCGCTACCGCGACGACAAGAGCTACCCGTCGCTGGCCGTGACGCTGAACGAGGAGTACCCGCGGCTGCAGGTCATGCGCGGGCCGAAGAAGAAGGGCGTCCGCTACTTCGGCCCCTACGCGCACGCGTGGGCGATCCGCGAGACCCTCGACACCCTCACCCGGGTCTTCCCCGCGCGCACCTGCAGCAACGGCGTCTTCAAGCGGGCCGGGCAGATCGGCCGGCCGTGCCTGCTCGGCTACATCGGCAAGTGCGCCGCGCCCTGCGTGGGCCGCGTCTCCGCCGAGGAGCACCGCGAGATCGTCGACGACTTCTGCGACTTCATGGCCGGCCGCACCGAGCAGATGGTCAAGCGGCTGGAGCAGGAGATGGCCGCCGCCGCGGAGGCGATGGAGTACGAGAAGGCCGCCCGGCTGCGCGACGACCTGGGGGCCCTGCGGCGGGCCCTGGAGAAGCAGGCCGTCGTCCTGGGCGACGGCACCGACGCCGACGTCGTCGCCTTCGCCCAGGACGAGCTCGAGGCCTCGGTGCAGGTCTTCCACGTCCGCGGCGGGCGGGTTCGCGGCCAGCGCGGGTGGATCGTCGACAAGGTGGAGGCGGTCACCACCGGCGAGCTGGTCGAGCAGTTCCTGCTGCAGGTCTACGGCGGGGTCGACGAGCAGACCGGCGTCGGCGAGGCGGGGGAGGCCGTGCCCCGCGAGGTGCTCGTCCCCGAGCTCCCCGACGACGCCGACGTCTACGCCGACCTGCTCAGCGAGCTCCGCGGCTCGCGGGTCTCGCTGCGGGTGCCGCAGCGCGGCGACAAGCGGGCGCTGCTGGAGACGGTGGAGCGCAACGCCAAGGAGGCCTTCGCCCGGCACCGGGTGAAGCGGGCCAGCGACCTCACCGCCCGGTCCCTGGCGCTCTCGGAGCTGCAGGAGGCGCTCGAGCTGCCCGACGCGCCGCTGCGCATCGAGTGCATCGACGTCTCCCACGTCCAGGGCACCAACGTGGTGGCCTCGATGGTGGTCTTCGAGGACGGCCTGGCGAAGAAGTCCGACTACCGCCGGTTCAGCGTCACCAACGGAACCGACGACACCGCGGCGATGGCCGAGGTCGTCCGGCGGCGGTTCGCCCGGCACCTCAAGGAGGAGGCCGACCGTCGGGACGAGCAGGGCGTCGCCGCGGAGGAGGGCCGGCCGCGCCGGTTCGCGTACCCGCCGAACCTGCTCGTCGTCGACGGCGGTGCGCCGCAGGTGGCGGCGGCCGCGCGCTCGCTGGACGAACTGGGCGTCGTCGACGTCGCCGTCTGCGGGCTGGCCAAGCGGATGGAGGAGGTGTGGCTGCCCAACGAGCGCGACCCTGTGATCCTGCCGCGCACCTCCGAGGCGCTGTACCTGTTGCAGCGGGTCCGCGACGAGGCCCACCGGTTCGCCATCACCTATCACCGGCAGAAGCGGTCCACCGGCATGCTGGTCTCCCTGTTGGACGACGTCCCCGGCCTCGGGGAGACGCGGCGGAAGGCGTTGATGAAGCAGTTCGGATCCCTCAAGCGGCTGCGCGCGGCCACGGTCGAGGAGCTCATGGCCGTGCCCGGCATCGGACGCCGGACGGCGGAGGCGGTGCAGGCCGCGGTCGCGGAGCCGGCGGCGGAGACACCGCCGGATCCCGACGCCGCGTCGGACGACGTCGTGGCGACGACCACCGCGCCGCAGGGGCCCGCCGATCGCGGCACGCCCCGACCCGACGCCGGTGCCACGGCCGAGGTCGGACGTGTGGCCTCGTGAGCGAGCTGACCCGCGCGTCCGGCGGCGGCGTCCTCGGCACGCCGCCGGGCGCGCCCGGGCACCCGCACACCGACGTGCCGCCGCCGATCGACCCGACGTCGACCGAGACCCAGCCGCTGGACGTCGTCGTCGTCACCGGGCTGTCCGGCGCCGGCAAGAACAGCGCCGGCCGGGTGCTGGAGGACCTCGGCTTCTTCGTCGTGGAGAACCTCCCGCCGGCGCTGCTGCTGCCGATGGTCGAGCTGGGCGCGCGCGGCGACGTCCGCCGGTTCGCCGCCGTGGTCGACGTGCGCAGCCGGGCGTTCTCCAGCGACCTGCAGGAGGCGATCCGGGTGCTGGCCGAGGTGGGCCACCGGCCGCGGGTGGTCTACGTGCACGCCCGCGACGAGGTGCTGGTGCGCCGCTACGAGTCCAACCGGCGCGAGCACCCGCTGCAGGACGGCGGCACGCTCATCGACGGGATCACCGCCGAGCGCGCAGTGCTGACCGGGATCGCCGGTGAGGCCGACCTGTGGGTCGACACCAGCGACCTCAACGTCCACCAGCTGCGCGCCACGCTGGAGAACTCCTTCGCCCACGAGGGCCAGGCGCCACCGCTCACCGCGACGGTGCTCAGCTTCGGCTTCAAGTACGGGCTTCCGCTGGACGCCGACCTCGTGATCGACGCCCGCTTCCTGCCCAACCCGCACTGGCTGCCGGAGCTGCGCCCGCACACCGGTCAGGACCCGGACGTGCGCGACTACGTCCTCGGCCAGGAGGACGCCGGAGCGTTCCTCGACCGCTACCTCGACGTGCTGCGGCTGCTGATCCCCGGCTACCGGCGGGAGGGCAAGCGCTACCTGACCCTCGCCGTCGGCTGCACCGGCGGCAAGCACCGCAGCGTGGCGATCGCCGAGGAGTTCGCCCGCCGGCTGACCGCCGACGGCGTCGCGGCGGCCGTCCAGCACCGCGACCTGGGCCGCGAGTAGTGGGCGCCGCACCCGAGGGTCCGGAGGCGTCGTCCGGGCGGCCGCCCCGCGTTGTCGCCTTCGGCGGTGGGCACGGCCTGGCCGCCGCGCTGGCCGCGTGGCGACGGATCACCCCCGCGCTCACCGCCGTGGTCACCGTGGCCGACGACGGCGGCTCCTCCGGCCGGATCCGCCGCGAGATGCCGGTGCTGCCGCCGGGGGACCTGCGCATGGCGCTGGCCGCCCTGGCCGACCAGGCCGAGGACACCCGCCGGATGGCGGCGCTGCTGCAGCACCGGTTCGGCGGCACCGGCGTGCTGGCGGGGCACCCGGTGGGGAACCTCGTGCTCACCGGCCTGACCGAGCTGCACGACGGAGACGCCGTCGCGGCGCTGGACGACCTCTGCCGGCTGCTCGGCGCCCGCGGCCGGGTGCTGCCGATGGCCGACGTCCCGCTCGACCTCGTCGCGCGGGTGGAGAGCACCGACCCCGACGACCCGGCCCGCACCCGCACCATCCGCGGGCAGGTGGCCATCGCCAGCACGCCCGGCCGGGTGCGGGACATCCTGGTCTCCCCGCCGGACCCGCCGGTGAGCGCCGCGGTGCTCGACGCCATCGCCGCGGCCGACGTCGTGTCGCTCGGTCCCGGCTCCTGGTACACCTCCGTGCTGCCGCACCTGCTGGTGCCCCGGCTGCGGGCCGCGCTGGCCGCCAGCAGGGCCCGCGTGGTCGTCGTCCTCAACCTGGAACCGCAGCCGGGGGAGACCGACGGCTTCTCGCCGGAGGAGCACCTGGCGGTGCTGCGCGCCCATCTGGGCGGAGTGGCGCTGCACACGGTGATTGCCGATGTCGACTCGGTTGTTGACCGCTGTGGTCTCCTTTCTGCGGTGCGTGAGTGCGGCGCGGAGCTGGTCCTGGCTCCCGTCGCCGAGCTCGACGGCGCTCCGCGGCACGACCCGGCCCGCCTGGCGGCGGCGCTCGGGTCCGCCGTCGGGGAGGCGTAGGGCATGGAAGGGAGCTGCCGGGTACGGCAACGCCGAGTACCGGTGACGGTACGAGGGGAAGAAGAGGGGACGTCGCACATGGGGCCTGGTAACCCCGGGGGAACGTGGGGGTGGACGGCATGGCGATGACGGCCATGGTCAAGGACGAGCTGTCGCGGGTGGAGTGCACCAAGACCTCCGAGCGCAAGGCGGAGGTCACCGCCCTGCTGCGCTTCAGCGGCGGGCTGCACATCGTCGGTGGCCGCGTGGTCATCGAGGCCGAGCTGGACACCGGCTCGGTGGCCCGCCGGCTGCGCCGTGACATCAGCGAGGTCTACGGCTACACCAGCGGCGTGAGCGTGCTCGCCGGCGGCAACATCCGCCGCGGCGTCCGCTATCTCGTCCGGATCGCCAAGCACGGCGAGGGGCTGGCCCGGCAGACCGGGCTGGTCGACCAGCGCGGTCGCCCGGTGCGCGGCCTGCCGCCGTCGGTCGTCTCCGGCGGGATCAACGACGCCGAGGCCGCCTGGCGGGGCGCCTTCCTCGCCCACGGCTCGCTCACCGAGCCCGGCCGCTCCTCCTCGCTCGAGGTCACCTGCCCCGGTCCCGAGGCCGCGATGGCCCTGGTCGGCGCGGCGCGGCGGCTGGGCATCGCCGCCAAGGCCCGGGAGGTGCGCGGCGCCGACCGGGTGGTCGTCCGGGACGGCGACGCGATCAGCGCGCTGCTGACCCGCATGGGCGCGCACGACGCGGTGCTGGCCTGGGAGGAGCGGCGGATGCGCCGCGAGGTCCGGGCGACGGCCAACCGGCTGGCCAACTTCGACGACGCCAACCTGCGCCGCTCGGCCCGCGCTGCGGTGGCCGCCAGCGCCCGCGTGGAGCGCGCCCTGGAGATCCTCGCCGGCGACGCCCCAGAGCACCTGTTGGTAGCCGGCCGGCTGCGGCTGGAGTTCGGCCAGGCCTCGCTGGAGGAGCTCGGCCAGCGCGCCGACCCGCCGATGACCAAGGACGCCGTGGCCGGCCGGATCCGCCGGCTGCTGGCGATGGCCGACAAGCGGGCCAAGGACCTCGGCATCCCCGACACCGAGTCGGTGGTCACCGAGGACATGCTCGCCCAGTAGGAGGACCACCCTTCCCCCCACGCCTCGCTCGGCGCGGGACCCTGGAGGGTGGCCGTTCCAGCGGGACCCTGGAGGGGCCGCCTCCGTGGGCCCGGGTCGCCTCTCCGGGCGGCCCGGGCCCCGGCCTCCCGCGACCGCTAGGGTCGTCGCCGGAGCGAGGCCGCGGTCTCGCGGCCCCGACTGACAGCGTCGACCGACATCGGAGGTCTGCAGTGACCGTGCGCGTGGGCATCAACGGATTCGGCCGGATCGGCCGCAACTTCTGGCGGGCCGCCGCGGCCAGCGGCCAGGACATCGAGATCGTGGCGGTGAACGACCTCACCAGCCCCGAGGTCCTCGCCCACCTGCTCAAGTACGACAGCATCCTCGGCAAGCTGGCCGACGACGTCGCCGCCGACGGCGAGGGCATCAAGGTCGGCGGGAACACCATCAAGGTGCTCTCCGAGCGCGACCCGGCCAGCCTGCCGTGGGGCGACCTGGGCGTCGACGTCGTCGTCGAGTCCACCGGCTTCTTCACCAAGGCCGCCGACGCCCGCAAGCACGTCGACGCCGGTGGCGCGAAGAAGGTCATCATCTCCGCGCCGGCCAGCGACGACGACATCACGATCGTCATGGGCGTCAACGACAACCTCTACGACGGCTCGCAGACGATCATCAGCAACGCGTCCTGCACCACGAACTGCCTGGCCCCGCTGGCGAAGGTCCTCAACGACGCGTTCGGCATCGAGCGCGGCCTGATGACCACGATCCACGCCTACACCGCCGACCAGAACCTGCAGGACGGTCCGCACAAGGACCTCCGCCGCGCCCGCGCCGCCGCGCTCAACATGGTGCCGACGTCCACCGGCGCCGCGAAGGCCATCGGGCTGGTGCTGCCCGAGCTCAAGGGCAAGCTCGACGGGTACGCCATGCGCGTGCCCCTGCCCACCGGCTCGGCCACCGACCTCACGGTGACCGTGAACCGGGAGGCCTCGGCGGAGGAGATCGACGCCGCCTACCGCGAGGCGGCGGCCGGCCCGCTCGGCAAGTACCTCACCTACACCGACGCGCCGATCGTCTCCTCCGACATCGTCACCGACCCGGCGTCGTGCATCTACGACGCCAAGCTGACCAAGGTCTTCGGCCCGATGGTCAAGGTGCTCGGCTGGTACGACAACGAGTGGGGCTACTCCAACCGCCTCGTCGACCTGACCGCGCTGGTGGGCAAGTCCCTCTGACGATGCGCTCCCTCGACGACCTGCTCGCCGAGGGCGTCTCGGGTCGGCGCGTGCTCGTGCGCGCCGACCTGAACGTCCCCCTCGACAAGAGCACCCGCGCGATCACCGACGACGGCCGGATCCGGGCCAGCCTGCCCACCGTGCAGGCGCTCCGGGACGCCGGCGCCCGCGTGATCGTCGCCGCCCACCTCGGCCGCCCGAAGGGCTCCCCGGACCCGCAGTTCTCCCTCGCCCCGGTCGCCGAGCGGCTCGGCGAGCTGCTCGGCACCGCGGTGCCCCTGGCCACCGACGTCGCCGGGGACGACGCGCGGGCCCGGGCCGCCGGCCTCGCCGACGGTGACGTGCTGCTGCTGGAGAACGTCCGCTTCGAGGCCGCCGAGACCTCCAAGGACGACGCCGAGCGGGGCGAGCTGGCCGACCGGCTGGCCGCGCTGGCCGACGTCTACGTCGACGACGCGTTCGGCGCGGTGCACCGCAAGCACGCCTCGGTGTTCGACGTCGCCCAGCGGCTGCCGCACGTGGCCGGCCGGCTGGTGGCCCAGGAGCTCGACGTCCTCACCCGGCTGACCCAGGATCCGCAGCGGCCCTACGTCGTGGTGCTCGGCGGCTCCAAGGTCAGCGACAAGCTCGCCGTCATCGAGGCGCTGCTGCCCAAGGTCGACCGGCTGCTGGTCGGCGGCGGGATGTGCTTCACCTTCCTGGCCGCCCAGGGCCACGGCGTCGGGAAGTCGCTGCTGGAGGCCGACCAGGTCGACACCTGCCGCCGGCTGCTGGACGAGGCGGGGGACCGGATCGTCCTGCCGGTCGACGTCGTCTGCGCCCCGGAGTTCAGTGCCGACGCCGCGACGACCACGGTCGGGGTCGAGGAGATCCCGGACGGGCAGATGGGCCTGGACGTCGGACCGCGCACCGTCGAGGTGTTCGGCACGGAGCTCGGCGGCGCCCGCACCGTCTTCTGGAACGGCCCGATGGGCGTGTTCGAGCTGGCGCCCTTCCAGGCCGGCACCCGCGGCGTGGCGCAGGCGGTCGCGGCCATCGACGGGCTCTCCGTCGTCGGCGGCGGCGACTCCGCGGCCGCGGTGCGGCAGCTGGACCTCGACGAGGCCGCCTACGGCCACATCAGCACCGGCGGCGGCGCGTCGCTGGAGTACCTCGAGGGCCGGGAGCTGCCGGGCCTCGCGGTGCTCGCCGACGGAGGGGACGCCTGATGGCACGCAAGGGCACCGCCGCGCGGCGGGAGGGGCGCCGTCCCCTCATCGCCGGCAACTGGAAGATGCACATGACGCACCTCGAGGCCATCGGGCTGGTGCAGAAGCTCGCCTTCTCGCTCAAGGAGCCCGAGCTCGAGGCCGCCGAGGTCGTCGTCCTGCCGCCGTTCACCGCCCTGCGCAGCGTGCAGACGCTGGTGACCGGCGACAAGCTGGAGGTCGGCTACGGCGCGCAGGACCTCTCCGTGCAGGACTCCGGCGCGTACACCGGTGAGGTCAGCGGGGCGATGCTCGCCGCGCTCGCCTGCGCCTACGTCGTCGTCGGCCATTCCGAGCGGCGGGCGATGCACGGCGAGGACGACGCGGTCGTGGCCAGCAAGGTCCAGGCGGCGCTGCGGCACGGCCTGGTGCCGATCCTCTGCGTGGGGGAGGGCCTCGACGTCCGCCGCGCCGGCACGCACGTCGCGCACTGCACGGCGCAGCTCGACGCGGCGCTCGAGGGGCTGACCGCCGAGCAGGTCACCACGCCGGGCGGGGGCACCGGGATCGTCATCGCCTACGAGCCGGTGTGGGCGATCGGCACCGGCGAGGTCGCCACCCCGGAGGACGCGCAGGAGGTCTGCGGCGCACTGCGGACGCGGCTCGCCGAGCGTTTAGGCCCGGAGACGGCCGCTGTCGTCCGTATCCTGTACGGAGGGTCGGTGAAGGCCGCCAACACGGCCGGGATCCTGGCCGGGCCGGACGTCGACGGTGCACTCGTGGGTGGCGCCAGCCTGGACGCCGACGAGTTCACGCAGATCTGTCGGACAGCCGCCGACGGCAGCTGACCGCCGCCGCCGGCAGGCGGGGAGCGGGTAGGTGGACAGCACGCGAAGTCGGGGACCGGCCTGGGCCCGCGGGACCGGGGGCCGGGTCGTCGGCATCGCCGCCGCCGTCCTGCTCGTGGTCGCGGTCGCCGTCAGCTGCAGCAGCGGGGACGGCGACACGGGCGTGCCCGTCCAGGGCGGCGGCCCGGACGCCGGCCTGACCGGTGTCCGGGCGCCGTCGGACACCGCGGGCGGCACGCTCCGGGTGGTCACCGGCGAGGTGGACAGCCTCGATCCGCAGCGCTCGTACCTGCCGGGCGTGTGGAACCTCATGCGGCTCTACACCCGCACCCTGGTGACCTTCTCCACCGAGCCGGGGCGCAGCGACCAGCTCGTCGCCGACCTCGCCACCGACCTGGGCACCAGCCCCGACGGCGGCACCACCTGGACGTTCACCCTCCGCGAGGGCGCCCGGTTCGAGACCGGCCGGCCGATCACCTCGCGCGACGTCAAGTACGGCATCGAACGGTCCTTCGCCTCCGACGTGGTCGTGGGTGGTCCCACCCAGGTCGTCGAGCTGCTGGACGACCCGGGCAACCCCTACGCCGGGCCCTACCAGGACGAGGCGCCCGACAAGTTGGGGCTGGCGGCGGTCGAGACTCCCGACGACCGGACGATCACCTTCCGGCTGCGCAGCCCGCAGCCGGACTTCCCGTACGTGATGGCGCTGCCCTCCAGCAGCCCGGTGCCGATCGAGAACGACACCGCCGGCGACTACGGCCGCGATCCGGTGTCCTCCGGCCCGTACGCGATCAGCTCGGTGGACCCGGTGACCGGCATCGTGCTCGACCGCAACCCGCAGTGGGACGGCGCCACCGACGACGTCCGCACCGCGCTGCCCGACCGGGTGATCGTGCGCACCGGGCTGACCGGCGTGGAGCGCGACCAGGCCCTGCTCGCCGGGTCCGCCGACGTCGACGTCTCCGGCACCGGCGTGCAGGCGGCGACGACGGCACGGCTGGCCGAGGGCGCCGGCGGGGAGGTGCCGGTCACCGAGCGGGTGGACGAGGTGACCAGCGGGGTGGTACGGCTGCTCGCCCTCCCGACCAACGTGGCCCCGCTGGACAACCCCGCGTGCCGGGCGGCGGTCGCGGCCGCGATCGACCGCCGGGCGGTGCAGGAGCGGCTCGGCGGGGCGGTCAACGCCGTCCGCACCTCACAGCTGTGGCCGCGCGCCCTCGAGGGCGGGCCGGAGGAGTCCGACCCCGAGCCGGACCTCGCCGCGGCCCGCGAGTCGCTGGCCACCTGCGGGCAGCCCGACGGCTTCCGCACGGTGCTCGCCGTCCCGGACGCCACCATCAGCGTCGCGGTGGCCGACGAGATCGCCGGCCAGCTGGGCGAGATCGGCATCCAGGTCGAGGTGCGCCCGCTGGCCGCGCCGAGCTTCTACGCCACCGACGTCGGCAACCCCGACAACGTGGCGGCCAACGGGTTCGGCATCGTCCTGGCCACCTGGACGGCGGACGTCCCGACGCCCGGCTCGTTCCTGGAGCCGCTGGTCGACGGCCGGTCGATCAGCCCGGTGGGCAACACCAACTTCGCGCGCCTGGCCGATCCCGCCGTCGACGGGCTGATCGACGCCGCGCGCGCTGCGGCTGGGGACCCGGGGGCCGCCCGGGCCGCCTGGAGCGAGGTCGCCACCGCGGCCACCGCCACCGGCGCGTACGTGCCGCTGACCGAGACCCGGGTGCAGCTGCTGGCCGGTCAGCGGCTGCGCAACGGCGTGGTGATGTCGGCCTACACGTCCTACGACCTGGCCACCGCCGGAGTCCGCTGACAGCCCTGGGAGCATCGCGGCGAGCGCCGGCGAGCGAGGAGCGGACCAGGGCGCGGATGCGGACGGGTGGCACAGCCGCTGACAGCCCTGGGAGCATCGCAGCGAGCGCCGGCGAGCGAGGAGCGGACCAGGGCGCGGATGCGGACGGGTGGCAGAGCCGCTGACAGCCGGTCTCGGCCGCGTCGGTCGGGGGTGCGCGAGCGGTCGGTTACCCTCGATGCATGATCGAGCTGGTCCTCAACGTGCTGCTGGTGCTGACCAGCGTGCTCCTCGTGGTGCTGATCCTGCTGCACCGCGGCAAGGGCGGGGGCCTGTCCTCGATGTTCGGCGGCGCGGTCTCCTCGCAGCTGGCCGGCTCGTCCGTGGTCGAGAAGAACCTGAACCGGCTGACGATCTTCACCGCCCTCATCTGGGCGGTCTGCATCGTGGGCCTGGGCATCCTGCTCAAGGTCTGAGCCGCAGCTCCGGGGGTCCGGCGGCGCGCGCGGCACGGTCCCGCGCGCAAAACGTGACCGGAATCGCGACGTCCAAGCCCTAGACTGCGCGCGCGGCCCGTCCGGGGTCGCGATCACCTGGGGACGCACAGGGGGCGCTCGTGGCTGGTGGGAACGCGATCCGGGGGACGCGGGTCGGCGCAGGGCCGATGGGTGAGGCCGAGCGCGGCGAGACCGCTCCGCGCCGCCGCATCGGTTACTGGTGCACGCAGGGGCACGAGACGCGGGTGGCGTTCGCCTCCGACGCCGATGTCCCCGAGTTCTGGGACTGCCCACGCTGCGGGTTGCCCGCCGGGCAGGACCAGGCGGCCCCGCCGCCGGCGCCGCGCACGGAGCCGTACAAGACCCACCTCGCCTACGTCCGCGAGCGGCGCAGCGACGCCGACGGCGACGCGCTCCTCGAGGAGGCGCTCGCCAAGCTCCGGGCCCGCCGGGGCGCCTGACGGAGTACCCCCTGCCCCCACCGCTCGCGGGGGGACCTGCGGGGGGCCTCGTCAGTCCTGGGCCGGCCGGGGCGCGGGCACCGGTGCGTACCGCACCCAGCCCGCCTGCTCGTGGTCCCAGTAGCAGCCGGCGTGCCGGAGCGCCGGAGTGGGCACGACGGCGCCCGCGGGGCGGTCGATGGCCGGGCGGGTGGAGGCGGGGAGCGTCATCGCAGTCTCCGGGGTGCGTGGGAACGGGGTGCGGTCACTGTGCCGCCGCCGTCTGGAGGCCCGCTTGCGATCTGCTTGCAGCGGTCGCGTCAGGCAGTGTGCTCCCCGAGGGGGACGCGGGCCAGGTGGTCGGTCGTCAGGAACGCCCGGCGCAGCGGCTCGCTGAGCCCGTCGAACGGCGAGGCCTGCGACCGGTGCTCGGCGATGGCGGCCTCCCGCCGGTCCAGCACCCCGCTGACGTCGAGGACGTCGGTGACCTCGTCGTCCGGCCGGCCCAGCGTGGCCGGGTCCAGCGCGTGGTAGGCGGTGTCCGGCCGCAGCGAGCGCATCTCCTCGAGCCAGCCGCGCATCAGGGCGTTGGGCAGGCAGTGCTCGTAGAGGGCCGGGCGGGGGCCGCCCGGCCCGGCGAGCGCTGCCCGCGCCGCGGCCCGCACCGCCAGGTGGTCCCGGTGGCCGTCGCTGCCGTCCAGGACGATCACGACCGTGGGCCGCAGGTCCGCGACCAGCCGGGCCAGGACGGCGGCCACGGCGGCCGGGTCGGCCGCGCACAGCGACCCGGGCGGCGGCGGGCCGTCGAAGCCGGAGTCCCGGTAGCCGAGCAGCTCCACGCGCGCCACCCCGAGTGCGGCGGCGGCGCGGTGCAGCTCGGCCTCCCGCACCGCGCCCAGGTCGCCGCAGTCGGGCGCCCCGGGCGGCAGCTCCCCGGCCTCGCCGCGGGTGGCGCAGGCGACCGTCACCTCGGCCCCGGCGGCCGCGGCGCGGGCGATCGTCGAGCCGCAGCCGAAGGACTCGTCGTCGGGGTGGGCGACGGCGACCAGCCAGCGGTCGCCGGGACGGATCTCCCGGAGGGGGTCGCGGAGCAGCGTCTCGGTCATGGGGTCAGGGTCGGCCGGCCGACTGAGCCGGGACTTGTCATCCACTGACGTCGGCCCCCGGGTCCGCGGCGAGCGCGGCCGCCCGCACCCGCTCGAGCGGTGCCGTCCAGAACCGCTCGCCGCGCTCGCCGATCGCCAGGCCGGCCGTGCCGTAGGCGTGCGCCTGCCGCGGGTCCCCGCAGGCCAGGGCGGCCTCGGCGAGGAGCCCGAGGAAGACCGAGCGGCCGGCGGACAGCCCCTGGTCGACCAGCACCGCGTGGGCCGTGCGCATGGCGGCCAGCCCCGCGTCCCGGTCGCCGGTGCGGACCTGCAGCCAGCCCTCGGCGAACGCGACGACGGCGGAGGGGTAGCGGAACCGCTCCCAGGAGGTCTCGGCCAGCTCCATCGACACCAGGGCACGCACCCGGTCGGGGTCCCCGTCCTGCAGCGCCAGGACCAGCGCCCAGCGCCGGGCGAACCCGGCGGCACCCAGCCCGGCCGCCGCGGCCGCGCGCAGCGCGAGGTCGGCCTGCGCGCGGGCGTCCGCCCGCCGGCCCACGTGCCAGAGCGCGAGGGCCCGGACGACGGCGATGCGGGTGGGCGGGGAGAACGCCAGCGACCGCCGCAGGTCGGCCGCCGCGGACACCGCCTCGGCGCGGTCCAGGGCGGCCAGCGCCTCGTCGGCCCGGCCCTGCATCCACCGGACGACGGCGGTCATGTCCTCGGCCAGGTAGGTGGCGGTGGCGTCGTCCAGACCCCCGGCGAGCGCGGCCATCCGCGCGGCGGTGCGGTCGGCGTCGTCCAGCCGGCCGACCTGGCACTGGAAGAGGCCCGCCACCCAGAGCAGCTCCTGGTCGTCCGGGCGGGCCTGGTCGGGGACGGTCCAGTGGTCGACCAGCCGGCAGTACTCCCGGATCGACGGGCTGTCGTAGCCGGCCGACCAGACGTCGACGTAGCCGATCCGGCTGCGCGCCCGCAGCTCCCGCCGGTCCCGGTCGGGATCGGTGGCCAGCGCCGGGAGGGCGAGCAGCCGGCCGGAGAGCTCGCGCAGCGCGTCCAGGGCGGACACGGCCAGGGCGGCGTCGGCGGCCCGCTCGAGCCACGGCAGGGCCGCGGCACCGCCGTCGAGCGCCGCGGCGGCCAGGTGGTGGTGGGCGATCGACGCGGCCTCGCCGGGATCGGCGCCGCGCCGCTCGGCGAACCGCTCGGCGAGGGCCCGGTGCAGCAGGGCCGCCCGGGCGCTGCTCAGCGAGGCCCGCTGCGCGTCGGCGAGCAGCCCGTGGGCCAGGCCGAACCGTCCCGCGCCGGCGTCCACCGCCAGCCGCGCCCGCACCGCGGCCTCCAGCACCGGCAGCGCGGTGGGCAGCGGGACCCCGCTCACCGCGGCGACGTCGTCGACCGCCAGCGGCTCCCCGGCGACGGCCAGCGCGGTCAGCAGCTCCTCGCCGGGGGCCGGCAGGCGCTGCACCCGCTGGCGCAGCACGTCGAAGACGGCGGCGGGCACGCCGCCGACCGGACGGCCCACCCCGGGCGCGGGCCGGTCGTCCGCCGGCAGCCGCGCCAGCTCGAGGGCGTAGAACGGGTTGCCCTCCGCGCGGGCCACGACGGCGGCGACCTCCGCGGCCCCCGGCTCGGACGGGGCGGCCGCACGCACCAGCCGGGCGACCGCGTCGTCCGGCAGGGGTTCGAGGTCGATCCGGACCGACCGGGGAAGCCGGCCCAGCGTGGCCAGCGCGTCGGTCAGCGCGGGGGAGTCGGCGTCCTCGCCGGTGCGCAGCGCGACGGCGAGGACGAGCGGCGTGCGGTCCGGTCCCTGCGCCAGGCCGGTGAGCAGCTGCAGGGTCGCGGGGTCGGCCAGGTGCAGGTCGTCCACGGCGAGCAGGGCCGGCCGGCCGCCGTCCGGCCCGGTCAGGAGCACCTCGAGCGCGTCGGTGAGGTGCACGAGCACCATCGCCGGGTCCACGCCGCCGGCCGCCGGGTCACCCGGCCCGCCGAGGTCGGGCACGAGCCCGCGCAGCGGCCCCAGCCGGGCGCCCAGCCGCGCCCGGGCGTCGGGGCCCAGCGTCGCGGCGGCCGCGCGCACCACCTGGACCACCGGCCAGAACGGCGGCGCGGCCAGGCCGTCCCGGCACACCGTCGCGCGCGCGGTGCCCCCGGCGTCGGACACCGCGTCGCGCAGCGCGTCGAGCAGCGCGGTCTTGCCCATCCCGGCGTCGCCGGTGAGCAGGACCACCCCGCCGCTCCCGCCGGCGGCGGAGGCGACGACGGACCGCAGCAGCGCCACCTCCTCGTCCCGACCGGTGAGCCGGACGGGCGCGGGCGCGGGGGCGGGCGGAGGTGCCGGGGCGGCCGGGGCCGGCGGGCGCTCCGGTCGCAGCGCGTCGTCGTGGTCGAGGATCTGCTGCTCGAGCCGCCGGAGCTCCGGTCCGGGGTCCAGGCCGAGCTCCTCGCGCAGCAGCCGGCGGCCCTCGCCCAGCACGGCCAGCGCCTCGGCCTGCCGGCCGGAGAGGTAGAGGGCCCGGGCGAGGGACGCGCGGGCCTGCTCGCGCAGCGGGTGGGCGCCGAGGTGGGCCTGCAGCTCGGCGACCGCGCGGGCGACGTCGCCCAGCGCGACGAGGACGCCGGCCCGCAGCTCGACGGCGCTCTGCCGCAGCGCCTCCAGCCGGTCGGCCGCCGGGCGGGCGAAGGGCTCGTCGGCGAACTCCGCCAGCGCGGGCCCCCGCCACAGGCCGAGCGCCTCGTCGAGCAGTCGCAGCGCCCGTGCGTCGTCGGCTCCGGCGAGGCCGGGAGCCTCGGCCAGCAGCCGCTCGAAGCGGTCGGCGTCGACGTCGACGTCCTCCGTGGCGAGCCGGTAGCCGGGCGCCGCGCTGACGATCACCGACGGCCCGCTGCGCGGCGTCCGCCCCGGCTCGAGCGCCCGGCGCAGGTGCGCCACGGTGGTGTGCAGCGACGCCGACGTCTTCGGCGGCGGGGCGCCGCGCCACAGCAGTTCGGCCAGCCGGTCGGCGGGCACCACCCGGCCGCCCTCGAGCACGAGGACGGTCAGGAGGGCCCGCTGCAGCCGGGCACCGAGGGTCACGGGGACGCCGTCGCGGCGCACCTCCAGCGGCCCGAGGACCCGCACCTCCACCGGTCAGTCCGCGGAGTCGAGCCCGCCCGCCGCGGCCGCGTCCAGCAGCCAGCGGGTGGCCCGGCGGCCGTGCACCCCGGCTGCGGGCAGCTGCTGCGGGCCGGGCCGCTCGCGGAGCGCCCGGGCCACTGCCGGCGCCTTCGCCTCCCCGGTGACCAGCAGCCACACCTCCTCCGCGCTGTTGATCGCCGGGAAGCCGAGGCTGATCCGCGTCGGGGGTGGCTTGGGGCAGTCGCGGACCGCGACCACCGGGCGGTCGTCGGCGGCGGCCGGCGAGTCCGGGAAGATCGAGGCGACGTGGCCCTCGGCGCCCATGCCCAGCAGCAGCAGGTCGAGGCGGGGGAGCGCGGCGCCGTCGGGGGCGGCGTCGGCCAGCTGCCCCGCGTACCAGGCGGCGGCGTCCTCGGGTTCGGCGAAGCCGGCGTCGGCGGCCGGCATGGCGTGCACCCGCTCCGCCGGGACGTCGACCGCGTCCAGCAGCGCCCGCCGGGCACCGGTCTCGTTGCGCTCCCCGTCGCCGGCGGGCAGGTAGCGCTCGTCGCCCCACCAGACGTCGACCGCGCTCCAGTCGACCCGCTCCCGCTCGGGCTCGGCCGCGAGGGCCGCGACCCGCTTGAGCACGGCGGTCCCGATCCCGCCGCCGGTGAGCACGACCGACGCCGTCCCGTGCACCGCCTGCGCCGCCGCGAGCCGGGCGACCAGGGCGGAGGCGACCGCGCGGGCCAGCCGGTCGGCGTCGGGCTCGACGACGACGTCGGGCACCGGACGCCCGTCCTCGGGCAGCTGCGCGGCGATCCGGTCCCCCGGGGGGAGGCTCACGAGCCTGCCTCGCCGGCGCTCGGCCGACGCGCGCGCCGGGCTGCCGTGCTCCTCGGTGACGTCGCGAGCCCGGTCACGTGCGGACCTCCTCGGTGTCCTGCTCGCCGTGCTCGGCGACCTCCTCGGCACCCGCCGACGTCGGCGGCACCGTGGGCAGCGGGTCGCCGTCCCCGCCGCGGACGTCGGTCGGGTCGAACCACACGTGCGAGCGCACCGGTGAGCGCCGGGACAGGCCGGACGTGCCGGTCGTCGCCTCCAGCGCCTCGGCGAACGGCTCGTCGGGGTCCAGCCGGCGCAGTTCCTCGCCGACCAGGTCGCCGAGCTGGCGGTCCGGCAGCGCGACCATGGCCTCGGGCCGGTACGGCTGGGCGATGACGGCGCCGCCCCGCCGGTCCGCGGTGACCCGCACCTCCTCGTCCTGGTCCAGCTGCAGGACGACGGAGGACACCCCACTGGGCCCGGGCCGCCGCTCGCCCTCGATGACCGGGATCTCGGTGTCGCACCGCGCGCTGAGCCAGCCCGCCAGCAGCAGGGCGGTCGCGTTGCGCGGATCGCCCTCGACCTGACCGCCGTGCACCCGGACGACGTCCCCGCGCCGGCCCGCCACCGAGTCCACCGTCGACGTGAGGGTGGCCCGCCACGGCGTGCTGCGGGTCCAGGCGAGGTCGGTGTCACCCGGCGCGTAGTCCTCGGCCCGGGTGCGCAGCGCCGCCAGCGAGTCGTCGGCCAGCGAGCTGTCGGTGATCCGGCGGTCGGCGATGACGGCCAGCGCGTCGGTGTCCAGTCGCTCGGGGGGCGTGCCGTGCCACCAGGTGACGACCGGCGCGTCGGCGGCCAGGAGGGGCAGCACGACCGACTCGGCGTGCAGGGCCAGCCGCCCGTACATCCGCATCACCACGGCCTCGCCGGGACCCAGCCGCCCGCCGATCAGCACCTCGGCGTCCAGCCGAGGCGCCGGGGCCTCGATCTGCCGGCGGACGACGATGAGCAGCCGGCAGGGGTGCTGCTCGGAGGCGGCGGTGGCGGCCTCCTCGGCCTCCTCGACCCGCCCCTCGTCGGCCACGACCACCAGGGTCAGCGCAACCCCGGACAGGACGGCCCCGCCGGTGCGCCGCTGGGCGGCCAGCTCCTTGACCACCGCGGATCCGGTGGTGTCCCACAGGGTCGTCATGGCGTCTCCTCCAGTCGGGTGGCTGTACCGCGGGTGCGCGTCACGGCCGCCGCCACCGTCGACCCTCGGCGGCGAGCATCTCGTCGGCCGCCCGCGGGCCCCACTCGCCGGCCCGGTAGGCGTGCGGCGTCGTCCCGGCCCAGAACTCCTCGAGCGGGTCGATCACCGTCCACGAGGCCTCCACCTCGGCGTTGCGCGGGAACAGGGTCGCGTCGCCGAGCAGGACGTCGAGGAGCAGCCGCTCGTAGGCCTCGGGGCTGACCTCGGTGAACTGCTCGCCGTAGAGGAAGTCCATCGACACGTCGCGGACCTCCATGACGCTGCCGGGCACCTTCGACCCGAACTTGAGGGTGACCCCCTCGTCGGGCTGCACCCGCACCACCAGCTGGTTGTTGCCGAGCTCCTCGGTGTCGGTGTCGGCGAAGGGCAGGTGCGGCGCGCGCTTGAACACCAGCGCGATCTCGGTGACCCGCCGCGGCAGCCGCTTGCCGGTGCGCAGGTAGAACGGCACCCCCGCCCAGCGGCGGGTCTCCACGCCCAGCCGGACGGCGGCGTAGGTCTCGGTGGTCGACTCGGGGTCGACGCCCTCCTCCTGCCGGTACCCGCTGGCCCGCTGGCCGGCCAGCCAGCCCTGCTCGTACTGCCCGCGGATGGCGAAGGTGGCGAGGTCGTCGGGCAGCGAGATGGCGCGGAGCACCTTGAGCTTCTCGGTGCGGATCTCCTCGGCGGAGAACTCGACCGGCTCCTCCATGGCGGTCAGGGCGAGCAGCTGCAGCAGGTGGTTCTGCAGGACGTCGCGGGCGGCGCCGGTCTCCTCGTAGAACCCGGCCCGCCCGCCGATGCCGACGTCCTCGGCCATCGTGATCTGCACCGAGTCGACGTTGTGCCCGTTCCAGATCGGCTCGAACAGCGTGTTGGCGAACCGCAGCGCCATCAGGTTCTGGACGGTCTCCTTGCCCAGGTAGTGGTCGATGCGGAAGACGTCCTGAGCGCTGAACACCGAGTCGACCAGCGCGTTGAGCTCCCGGCTGGAGGCCAGGTCGGTGCCGAAGGGCTTCTCCACGACCACCCGGCGCCAGCGGTCCGGCGTGCTGTCGGCCATGCCGGTGCGCTGCATCTGCTTGAGCACGATGGGGAACATGGCCGGGGGGATGGACAGGTAGAAGGCCGCGTTGCCGCCGATGCCGTGGGTGCCCTCCAGCTCGCCGAGGGTCTCGGCGAGCTGGTCGAAGGCGTTGTCGTCGTCGAACGAGCCCTGCACGAACCGGACGCTGCCGGCCAGCCGCTCCCACACCTCTTCGCGCCACGGCGTGCGGGCGGCCTTGCGGGCGGCCTCGCGGGCGAGCTCGGCGAAGTCGGTGTCACCCCAGTCGCGGCGGGCGTACCCGAGCAGGGCGAAGTTCGTGGGCAGCAGGCCGCGGTTGGCCAGGTCGTACACCGCCGGCAGCAGCTTCTTGCGGGCCAGGTCGCCGGTGATGCCGAACACGACCAGGGCGCAGGGCTCCGGCACGCGGGGCAGCCGCCGGTCCCGCGGGTCGCGCAGCGGGTTGGGGATCATCTTCCGTCCTCGAGGTCGGCGGGGACCCGTCGTCCGGCGCGGCGGTGGACCGGCCGACGGGGCGGATCGCAGGACAAGTCTCCGGCACCGATCCTGCTGGACGGCGCTCAGCCGAGCGCGTCGAGCAGTTGGCCGATGCCGGCGGCGCGGTCGGTCAGGTGCAGGTGCAGCAGCGGCCGGCCGCGGTCGGCCACGGCCTGCCGGTCCGCGGCCGCCTGCGCCGCCTGGAGGTCGCCGAAGGAGTACGGCCGGTCGGGCACCGGGAGGTCGTCGTCGACGTCGCCGGTGATCTGCAGGAACACCCCGGTCTGCGGGCCGTCCTGGTGGTAGGGACCAGTGGTGGACCGCGTCCGCGGACCCCAGCCGAAGGTCACCGCACGATCGCCGTGGGCGGCGAGCGCCGCCCGGAGCGCGGCCGCGCGGGCGTCGCGCCCGGGGTCGAGGTGGGCGGTGACCGCCAGGTAGCCGCGCGGCGGGACGGCGGCCAGCACGGCGGCCAGGGCCAGGGCGACCCCGTCGTGCTGGGAGAGGTCCACCGCGTCCAGGACGCCGTTCACGCCGGACAGCTGCACCGCCCCGATCGTCGCGGCCGGCCGCTGCTCCGGCACGCCGTCCTCGGGCACCGGCGGGTCCTCCTCGTCCGGGTCGGGCCGGTCGAAGGGATCGATCCCGAGGACCCGGCCGGCGACTGCGGTCGCGTACTCCCACGCGAGGAACTGGGCGCCCAGGGGACCGGTCACGCCGACCGACGGGCCCGGGGCGACGGGGTCGCCGCCGACGACGGCCAGCAGCGTGTCCGCGCCGGTGGCGCCGGGGGCGTCGACCGACTCCACCACCACCGGCAGCAGGCCGCGGCCCTGCGTGCCGGTGGACCCCGCGATGAGCTGCTCGGCCCAGCCGGCGAACCCCGCCGGGGACGAGCCGCCGTCGGCGAGGGCGACCTTGTCCCGGCCGGTGCGGAAGCCCGCGCCGAGGGCGACGCCCAGCTCCAGGGCGGGGTTGTCCGGCTTGACCAGGTCCTCGGCCAGCTCGACGGCCTCGTCGAGGAGCGCGCCGACGTCGGCCCCGGCCAGCGCGGCCGGCACCAGCGCGAACGCCGACAGCGCGCCGTACCGGCTGCCGAGGCCCGGCTCGGCGAGGAACACCGCGCGGGCGCCCATCGCCGCCGCGGTCTGCGCGAGCGGGGAGCCGGGGCCGGTCACGACGACGAACCGGGTGCCGATCCGCGCCTCGTCCAGGCCCGCGGCGGCGAAGGCCGTGACGAAGGCCCGGCGGTGGGCGTCGGTCGTCTCCGTGCCCGAGGTCACGACGACGACCGTGCGCTCCAGCTCGGCGGTCGCCGCGGCCACCTGGCCGGGGTCGGTGCCGTCGAGGACGACCAGCGGGACGCCCGCCGTCCGGCAGGCCGCCTCGGCCGCCAGCGCGGACCCGCCCGTGCCGCACAGCACGACCCGGTCCAGGCCCTCGGCCTGCAGCTCGGCGCGCAGCGCGGCCAGCCGGGGCACCAGCTCGCGGGACGTCGAGGGCAGGTCCAGCCAGCCCAGCCGGGCCGCCGTCCCGGCCGCGGCGTCCGGACCCCACAGCGTCGGGTCCTCGGCCGCGAGCCGGGCGGCGACGTCGTCGTCGGCGACCTGGGTACGGACCGCCGGCGGGACGTCCAGGCCCGCGCAGGCGAACCGCAGCGTCACCGGCCCTCGGTCACTTCTTGTCCTCGAGCTGGGTGCGCACCGACTCGGTCAGCTCGTCCCACGAGTCGACGAACTTCTGCACGCCCTCCTCCTCGAGGACGCGGAAGACGTCGTCGAGGTCGACGCCGGCGTCGGCGACGGCCTGCATGACCGAGGCGGCCTCGTCGTAGCTCTTCTGCACCGGGGTGCCGGGAGCGCCGTGGTCGGCGTAGGCCATGAGCGTCTTCTCCGGCATGGTGTTGACCGTGCCGGGGGCGATGAGCTCGCTGATGTAGAGCGTGTCGGAGTAGTCGGGGTTCTTGACGCCGGTCGAGGCCCACAGCGGGCGCTGCGGCCGGGCGCCCTTGGCCTCGAGGGCCTTCCAGCGGTCGGAGGAGAAGACCTCCTCGTAGGCCTGGTAGGCCAGCTGGGCGTTGGCCACGCCGGCCCGGCCCTTGAGCGCCGGGTCGGCCCCCACCTCGTCCAGCCGCTTGTCGATCTCGGTGTCCACGCGGGACACGAAGAACGACGCGACCGAGGCGATGCCGGTGAGGTCGGCGTCCGGCTCGTCGGCCAGCCGCTGCTCCAGCCCGGCGAGGTAGGCGTCCATGACCGCCCGGTACCGCTCGAGGCTGAAGATGAGGGTGACGTTGACACTGATGCCGCGGGCGATCGACGTGGTGATCGCCGGCAGCCCGGCCTCGGTCGCCGGGATCTTGATGAACAGGTTCGGCCGGTCGACCAGCCACCACAGGTGGGCGGCCTCGGCGGCCGTGGCGTCGGTGTCGTGCGCCAGGCCGGGGGCCACCTCGAGGGAGACGCGGCCGTCGCCGGGCTGCCGCTGGGCGACCGGAGCGAGCAGGTCGCAGGCGTCCCGGACGTCGGCGCCGGTGATCGTCCGCAGCGCCTCCTCGACGCTCACCTGCCGGACGGCGAGGGCGTGCAGCTGGTCGTCGTAGAGCTCCGACCCGCTGATCGCCGCCGCGAAGATCGTCGGGTTGGTGGTGACCCCGACGATGCTGTACTCGTCGACCAGCGACTGCAGGTTGCCGCTGCGGATGCGGTCGCGGGACAGGTCGTCGAGCCAGATGGCGACCCCCGCCGACGACAGGTCGGCCAGCTTCTCGTTCTGTGCCATGTCATTGCCTTTCGTGGTTGGGCCTGGAGCGGCCCCGCTGCAGGGGCCCGCCGCGAGCTTGCGAGTGGTGGGGGACAGCGGGGTCCTTCATCAGCGGTCGCCGGTCGGGTGCGGCAGTCCGCCGGTGGCCGGGACGGGACCGGCCGGGACGGCGGTGCCGGACCGCGCCGCCTCGAGGCTCTCCCGCGCGGCGGTCACGACCGCCTCGTCGGTCAGGCCGAACTGCTCGTACAGGACGGAGTACGCGGCGCTGGCCCCGTAGTGGGTGAGGCCCACGATCCGGCCGGCGTCGCCGACGAACTCGCGCCACCCCATGGGCACGCCCGCCTCGACGCTGACCCGGGCGCGCACCGACGGCGGGAGGACCTCCTCGCGGTAGGCCTGCTCCTGGTCGGCGAACCACTCGACGCAGGGCACCGAGACGACCCGGGTCGGCACGCCCTCGGCCTCCAGCCGCTCGCGGGCGGCCATGGCGATCTGCACCTCGGATCCGGTGCCGAGCAGGATCAGCTCGGGCGCGCCGTTCGAGGCCTCGGCCAGCACGTAGGCGCCGCGGGCCACGCCCTCGGCGGAGGCGAACCGCTCACGGTCGAAGACCGGCAGGTTCTGCCGGGACAGCAGGATCCCGGCCGGCCGGTCGTTGTGCTCGAGGATGGTCCGCCAGGCCACCGTCACCTCGTTGGCGTCGGCCGGCCGGACGACGTCCAGCCCCGGGATGGCCCGCAGCGCGGCGTAGTGCTCGATCGGCTGGTGGGTGGGGCCGTCCTCGCCCAGCCCGATCGAGTCGTGGGTCCACACGTAGGTGACCGGCAGCTGCATGAGCGCCGCCAGCCGGACCGCCCCGCGCATGTAGTCGGAGAAGGTCAGGAACGTGCCGCCGTACACGCGGGTGCCGCCGTGCAACGCGATCCCGTTCATGATCGCGCCCATCGCGTGCTCGCGGACGCCGAAGTGGAGGGTGCGCCCGTAGGGGCCGCCGGACCACATCTTGGTCTGCCGGTCGGCCGGCAGGAACGACGGTTCGCCCTCGACGGCGGTGTTGTTGCTCTCCGCCAGGTCCGCCGAGCCGCCCCAGAGCTCCGGCAGCTCGGGGTAGAGCGCGGCGAGCGTCTGCCCCGAGGCCTTGCGGGTGGCCACGCCCTTCTCGTCGGCCGGGAACGACGGCAGGCCGTCGGCCCAGCCCTCGGGCAGCCGGCGCTCCCGCATGCGGGCCAGCAGCGCGGCGCGCCCGGGCTGCGCCTGCTCCCAGGCGGCGAAGCGCTCGTCCCACTCGGCGCGGGCCTTGCGGCCGGTCTCGACGACGGAGCGGGCGTGCGCCAGCACCTCGTCGTCGACCTGGAAGGTCCGCTCGGGGTCGAAGCCGAGGATCTCCTTGGTGGCCTTCACCTCGGCCTCGCCGAGCGCGGAGCCGTGCGCGGCGCCCGTGTTCTGCTTGTTCGGCGCGGGCCAGGCGATGATCGTCCGGAGCACGACGATCGAGGGCCGGCCCGTCTCGGCCACCGCGGCGGCGAACGCGGCGTCGACCGCGGCGAGGTCCTCACCGTCGTCGACCCGCTGCACGTGCCAGCCGTAGGCCTCGTAGCGCTTGCCGACGTCCTCGGTGAAGGCGACGTTCGTGTCGTCCTCGATCGAGATCCGGTTGTCGTCGTAGACGAGGACGAGGTTGCCCAGCCGCTGCGTGCCGGCCAGCGACGAGGCCTCGCCGCTGACGCCCTCCTCCAGGTCGCCGTCGGAGGCGAAGCACCAGATGGTGTGGTCGAACAGGCTCTCGCCCTCGGCGGCCTCGGGGTCGAGCAGGCCGCGCTCGCGGCGGGCCGCCATCGCCATCCCGACCGCGTTGCCGACCCCCTGGCCCAGCGGCCCGGTGGTGGTCTCGACGCCGGGGGTGTGGTTGACCTCCGGGTGGCCGGGGGTCCTGGAGCCCCAGGTGCGCAGCGCCTGCAGGTCCTCGACCTCCAGGCCGTAGCCGGACAGGAACAGCTGGACGTAGAGCGTCAGGCTCGAGTGGCCCATCGACAGGACGAACCGGTCGCGGCCGGCCCAGTTCGGGTCGGTGGGGTCGTGCCGCAGCCACTTGTGGAACAGCAGGTAGGCGGTGGGGGCCATGCTCATCGCCGTCCCGGGGTGGCCGTTGCCGACCTTCTGGACGGCGTCCATCGCGAGCACCCGGGCGGTGTCGATGACCCGGCGGTCCATGTCCCCGAAGTCGTCGGGGAGCGTGGGGGAGGGCTGCGTCGGGTTGCCGGTCGGGGCGTCGCTCGCGGCCTCGGCCGGGGCCTCGGACTCGGTGCTCTTGGTTCCCATCTCTCGCGTGCTCCCTCGGGGTCGGCCGGTGCGGGACCACCCGGGACGCTCGGTGGGGCCGTCGGACCCCGGGCGGACGACGGTGCCGAGCTCCAGCGACCGGCCTGGCGCGCGCCACCCCGGTCCTGCGGTGCAGGACCCGGACGCACCGTCGTCGTCGACGTCGGCCCTACCCGCTGCGAGCGCAGCACCAACGTGATCGACCCTAGCCGTCTGCCGCGACGGGACGCCGGTCATGCCCGCCAGGACAGGGGGGCACCGCGGGCTACAGTGGTCCCCGTTCTGCTGTCCCCGGTCGGAAGGGACCCCGTGCTGTCCAGGTGCCCGGTGGTGCCCTGCCCGCGCACCTGTGTGCCCGAGGCCTCGCGGTGACGGCGCTGTCCGAGCGCCCGGCCGTCCAGGCCCGTCGCGCCTCGGCCACGATCCGCAACTACGTGGCCCTCACCAAGCCGCGGATCATCGAGCTGCTGCTGGTCACCACGCTGCCGGCGATGATGCTCGCCGTCGGCGGCTGGCCGTCCTGGCGGCTGCTGCTGGCCACCATGGTCGGCGGCACGCTCGCCGCCGGCGCCGCCAACGTCTTCAACTGCTGGTACGACCGCGACATCGACCGGCTGATGCACCGCACCGAGCGGCGGCCGCTGCCGATGGGCGAGGTCAGCCCGCGCGGGGCGCTGGTGTTCGGCCTGGTGCTGACCGTCGTCTCGGTCGCCCTGCTGGCCGCCACCACGACGCTGCTGGCCGCGGCCCTGGCGCTGGGCGCGATCGTCTACTACGCCGTCCTCTACACGATGGTGCTCAAGCGGCACACCCGGCACTCGACGCTGTTCGGCGGGGTGCCGGGGGCGGC
Organism: Geodermatophilus sp. CPCC 205761; assembly: GCF_051383655.1. Lineage (NCBI taxonomy): Bacteria > Bacillati > Actinomycetota > Actinomycetes > Geodermatophilales > Geodermatophilaceae > Geodermatophilus > Geodermatophilus sp. CPCC 205761. The sequence goes on along the minus strand of NZ_JALPKQ010000003.1, from coordinate 10,544 downwards.
GCCGGTGCTCATCGGCTGGGCCGCGGTCACCGGGTCCCTGGACTGGCCGGCGGTGGTCTTCTTCGGCGTCGTCTTCTGCTGGCAGCTGCCGCACTTCTGGGCGCTGGCCATGCGGTTCCGGTCCGACTACGCCCGCGCCGACGTCCCGATGCTGCCGGTGGTGGCCGCTGCGCAGTCGGTCGGCCGGCAGACCGTCGCGTGGACCTGGGCCACGGTCGCCATCTCGCTGCTGCTGTGGCCGGTGGCCGACGGGTTCGGGATCGGCTGGATCTACACCGCCGCGGCCGCGGGGCTGGGACTGTGGTTCGCGATCGAGGCGCACCGGCTGCTCGGCCGCATCCGCTCGGGCGCGGAGACCAAGCCGATGCAGCTGTTCCACATCTCGATCACCTACATGACCCTGGTGTCGGTCGCGATCATCGTCGACGTCCTCGTCTGAGCGACGGCTCCGAGCCTCCGGACGGAGCCGGATCGAAACCCCTTGTCCCACCCCGGCGACCCGAGTAGACCGGCTCCGCACGTCGGGCCCGGGACGGGGATGCCGGCGGAGGCACCCGCGCGTGCGGCACGGCGGCGCAGGGGGAGGTCCGACCATGCACCCACGACACCGGAACCGGTCTCTGCTCGTCCTCGCGGTGGTGGGGGCGGGGCTGGCGGTACCAGGGGTGGCGCAGGGCCACGACGATCAGCGTGAGCCGACCGAGGCGCGGTTGCTCGCATCCGGGTTGGGCGGCGGCTCGGGCAGCACGATCGGTCCCGACGGCGACCTGTACGTCACCGAGCCCACCGCGGGCGAGGTGTCCCGCATCGATCGCCGGACCGGCGAGGTGACCGTCGTCGCGACGTGCCTGCCGCTCCGGGGGGCGGCGGCCACGGCCGGTGGCGCGATGGACGTGGCGTTCCTGGACGACACGATGTACGTCCTGGTCGGGCTGGTCGCCGACGCGGTCACCGGGGTGTACCGGGTGGACGACGAGGACACCTGCACGGTCGTCGCGGACACCGGCGCCTTCTCCCGGGCGAACCCGCCGCCGGTGGGAGGGGAGGCCCCGGGCGGCGTGCCCTACGCCATGCAGCCCTTCCGCGGCGGCTTCCTGATCACCGACGGCAACCACAACCGCGTGCTGCGCGCCGACCCCGATGGGGACGTGCGCTCGGTCCTGCAACTGGGCAACGTGGTGCCGACCGGTCTGGACGGCGAGGGACGCCGGGTCCACCTCGCCCTTGCCGGGCCCGTGCCGCACCGGCCCGAGGACGGGCGCATCGTCTCGTTCCGCGTCGGTTCGGACCGCGTGCGGGACGTCGCGTCGGGTGGCCGGCTCCTGGTGGACGTGGAGTTCGGCCGGCACGCGGAGTACGCGTTGTCCCAGGGAGCCTTCCCCGCGGGCGGGACGCCGGCCACGCCCGCGGTGCCGGACACCGGCCAGCTGCTGCGCGTCGACGACGGCGGCTTCGACGTCGTCGCGGAGCCGCTCGACCGGCCCACGTCGCTCGAGGTGACCCGCGGCGCGGCCTACATCGTCACGTACGACGGGGAGGTCTGGCGGGTGGACCTGTCGTAGCACCGGACCACGTGCTCGCACCGCGCCGACGGGTCGTCGCCTCCAGCCGTCGAGACGACGACCCGTCGGCGACCGGCTAGTGCGTGCGGGCCGAGACCCGGGGCGCCGGTGCCCCGACCGGGACGTCGGAGGCCGGGCCGCGCACCGACCAGACCAGCCGGGCGGTGAGCGCCGTCACCAGCACCGCGCCCAGCATGTGCAGCAGCACCAGGGCGATCGGCAGGTCGGTGAAGTACTGCACGTAGCCGACGACGCCCTGGGCCAGCTGGACGAGCAACAGGTCGCGGGCGGCCCGCCGGATCCGGCCGGGCGAGTCGGTGGCGTGCAGCGCGACCAGGAGCGCGATCGTCAGCCCGAGCAGGAGGAACACCGAGTCGGCGTGCAGCTGGCTGACCAGCTCCGGGTCGAAGCCGGTGCGGCCTGCCTCGGGGTCGCCGCTGTGCGGCCCGCTGCCGGTGACGACGGTGCCGAGCACGAGGACCCCTGCGGTCGCCGCGGCGATCCCCCCGACCAGCAGCTCGAACGGGCGGCGGACCAGCGGCCGGCCGACGCCGGGCTCGCGGGACCGCAGCCACAGCACGGTCGTGACGGCGACCAGCCCCGAGGAGACCAGGAAGTGCGCGGCGACCGTCCACGGGTTGAGGCCGGTGAGCACGGTGACGCCGCCGAGCAGGGCCTGGGCGGGGATGCCGAGGAACGCGATGACGGCGAGCCCGCGCAGGTCCCGCCGCGGGGAGCGGAAGACGGCGACCACGGTGGCGATCGCGACCGCGGCGAGGACGAACGTCAGCAGCCGGTTGCCGAACTCGATGACGCCGTGGCCGGCCAGCTCGGGGGTGGCGACGAAGCTCGCGTCGGTGCACCGCGGCCAGGTGGGGCAGCCGAGCCCCGAGCCGGTCAGTCGGACGGCCCCGCCGGTGAGGACGATGGCGCCGTTGGCGACGGCGTTGGCCAGGGCGAGACGCGAGACGACGGCAGGGGAGACCGGCACCCCCCGATGCTAGGCGGTGGCTCCTGGTGGCATCGATCACAGGCGCGTCCGGCGCAAGGGGCGGGTTAGGGCAGCCTTGGTTGCGAGCGGCCGGAAATAGGTAACACTTGTGTTGTGGAAAGCGACAGCGTGCACGTCGGGGGCATGGCGCCCCCGTCCCGCCCGTCGGCGACCACCGACGACGGCCGGACGCGGCACCGTGTCAGCGCCCTGCTGCTCGAGCACGGTCCGCAGACGGCGACCGAGCTGGCCGGCCGGCTGGGCGTCTCGCCGACCGCCGTCCGCCGCCACCTCGACGCCCTCGTCGCGACCGGACAGGTCGAGGAGCGGCAGGCTCCCGGCGGCCGCCGGGGCCGGGGCCGTCCCGCGCGGCTGTTCCACCTGACCGACGCCGGCCGCAGCGCCTTCCCGCACGCCTACGACGACCTGGCGCTGACCGCGCTGCGGTTCGTCGCCGCCTCGGGCGGGCCCGACGCCGTCCGTGCGGTCGCCGAGGCCCAGCTCGCCGGGCTCGAGCGGCGCTGCTCCACGGCCGTGGAGCAGGCCGCGGGCGGCGGGACCGTCGACCGGGCACAGGTGCTCGCCGTGGCCCTCACGGCCGAGGGCTACGCTGCCTCGGCCTCGGCGATCTCCAGCGGCGGGCAGCTCTGCCAGCACCACTGCCCGGTGGCGCACGTGGCGGCGGAGTTCCCGCAGCTGTGCGAGGCCGAGACCGCGGTGATCGGCCGCCTGGTGGGTACGCACGTACAGCGCCTGGCCACGATCGCCCACGGCGACGGGATCTGCACCACACACATCCCCGGCCCGTTGCGGCGAGGGAACAGACCGACCCCCGAAAGACCTGTACCAGGTGAGCGAGGAGCGCGGCCGACGACGGCCACTGTGCGCACCGCCCCGTCCACCAGCACCGCCCCCACGATCGACCGGGAGAGGACGCCCGTATGACCAGCACCCAGCAGCCGGTGACCAGTACGCCGCTGACGCAGGACGAGCAGATCGACCAGCTCGGCCGCTACCAGTACGGCTGGGCTGACGCCGATGTCGCCGGAGCGTCGGCCAAGCGTGGTCTGAGCGAGGACGTCGTCCGGGACATCTCGGCCCGCAAGAACGAGCCTGAGTGGATGCTCGAGCGCCGGCTCAAGGCGCTCAAGCTCTTCGGCCGCAAGCCCATGCCCGACTGGGGCTCGGACCTCTCCGGCATCGACTTCCAGAACATCAAGTACTTCGTGCGCTCCACCGAGGCCCAGGCGGCCTCGTGGGAGGAGCTGCCCGACGACATCAAGAACACCTACGACAAGCTGGGCATCCCGGAGGCCGAGAAGCAGCGGCTGGTCTCGGGTGTCGCCGCGCAGTACGAGTCCGAGGTCGTCTACCACCAGATCCAGAAGGAGCTGGAGGACCAGGGCGTCGTCTTCCTCGACACCGACACCGCGCTCAAGGAGCACGGGGACCTCTTCCGGGAGTACTTCGGCTCGGTCATCCCGTCGGGGGACAACAAGTTCGCCGCGCTGAACACCGCGGTGTGGTCCGGCGGCTCGTTCATCTACGTGCCGAAGGGCGTGCACGTGGAGATCCCGCTGCAGGCCTACTTCCGGATCAACACCGAGAACATGGGCCAGTTCGAGCGGACGCTGATCATCGTCGACGAGGGTGCCTACGTGCACTACGTCGAGGGCTGCACCGCGCCGATCTACAAGTCGGACTCGCTGCACTCCGCGGTCGTCGAGATCATCGTCAGGAAGAACGCCCGCTGCCGGTACACGACCATCCAGAACTGGTCGAACAACGTCTACAACCTGGTCACCAAGCGGGCCATCGCCCACGAGGGCGCGACCATGGAGTGGGTCGACGGCAACATCGGCTCCAAGGTCACCATGAAGTACCCCGCGGTCTGGATGACCGGCGAGCACGCCAAGGGCGAGGTGCTCTCCATCGCCTTCGCCGGCGAGGGCCAGCACCAGGACGCCGGCGCCAAGATGGTGCACGCCGCGCCGAACACCTCCTCGACGATCGTGTCGAAGTCGGTGGCCCGCGGCGGCGGCCGGACGTCCTACCGCGGACTGGTCCAGATCGACGAGGGCGCGCACGGGTCCCGGTCGACGGTGAAGTGCGACGCCCTGCTGGTCGACACGATCAGCCGGTCGGACACCTACCCCTACGTCGACGTCCGCGAGGACGACGTGGCCATGGGTCACGAGGCGACCGTCTCCCGCGTCAGCGACGACCAGCTCTTCTACCTGATGAGCCGCGGCCTGTCCGAGGACGAGGCCATGGCGATGGTCGTGCGCGGCTTCGTCGAGCCGATCGCCCGGGAGCTGCCCATGGAGTACGCCCTCGAGCTGAACCGCCTGATCGAGCTGCAGATGGAAGGTGCCGTCGGCTGATGCCGGAGCAGAACACCCCCAGCACCACCGAGGACGTCGCGGTCGCGCCGGCCACCCTCGCCGGCGAGCTGTTCGCCCCCGGCGTGGGTGCGCAGGCCGGCCCGCCGACCACCCCGGCGTCGGAGACGGCGACGGCCGGCCGCGCCACGCCGGGCGCGCACTCCCACGGCGGACCGGCCCCGACCGGCTCCCCGGCCGAGCGGTTCACCTCGACCGACCCCGACGCCTTCGCCGACCCCACCGGCCGCGAGGAGGACTGGCGCTTCACCCCGATGCGCCGCATCCGCCCGCTGCTGCAGGGCGCGCCCTCCGACGCCCACCTCCAGTGGGACACCGAGCTCCCCGAGGGCGTCGAGCTGACCAGCGTCGAGGCCGACGACCCGCTGATCAAGGGGCTGCCCGAGCCGGTCGACCGGCTGGCGGCGCTCACCCGGCAGCGCAGCGGCGGCGCGGCCGTCGTCCGCGTGCCGGCCGAGGCCCAGCTCGACCGCCCGGTCCGGCTGGGGCTGTCCGGCACCGGGTCCGACGAGGTCGTCTGGGGCCAGCTGGTCGTCGAGGTGGGCGCGTTCGCGAAGGCGACCGTCGTCCTCGACCACAGCGGCCTGGCCCGGTACTCCGGCGGGGTCGTGCTGCTCGTCGGCGACGGCGCGCAGGTCACCCTCGTCTCGGTGCAGGACTGGGCGCCCGGCACGGTGCACGGCGCGCAGTTCGACGCCGTCGTCGGCCGCGACGCCACGGTCAAGCAGGTCGTGGTCACCCTCGGCGGCGACCTCGTCCGGCTGGTCAGCAACGTGCAGTACGCCGGCCCCGGCGGGACCGCGGAGCTGTTCGGCGTCTACTTCGCCGACGAGACCCAGCACCAGGAGCACCGGCTGTGGGTCGACCACGCGGTGCCCAACTGCACCAGCAACGTCCTCTACAAGGGCGCGCTGCAGGGCGAGAAGGCGCACACGGTGTGGGTGGGTGACGTGCGGATCCGCCCGGCGGCCACCGGCACCGACACCTACGAGCTCAACCGCAACCTGGTGCTCACCGACGGCGCCCGCGCCGACTCGGTGCCCAACCTGGAGATCGAGACCGGCGAGATCGTCGGCGCCGGGCACGCCAGCGCCACCGGCCGGTTCGACGACGAGCAGCTGTTCTACCTGTGCTCGCGCGGCATCGACGCCGAGACCGCCCGCCGCCTGGTCGTGCGCGGCTTCTTCGCCGACGTCGTCCAGCACATCGGCCTGCCGGAGCTGCAGGACCGCCTGATGGGCACGATCGAGGCCCGTCTCGGCGCCCTGCCCGGCCTGGACGAGCAGCCGGTGGAGGTCTCCGAGTGAGTTTCGAGCGGGTGTGCGCGCTGACCGAGGTCCCGGAGACCGGCTCGCTGCGGGTCGAGCTCGCGGACGTCGACGTCGCGGTCGTCCGCTTCGAGGGCGAGGTCTACGCGATCGAGGACCTCTGCTCGCACGCCGAGGTCCCGCTGTCGGAGGGCGACGTCGAGGAGTTCCGCGGCGCCCCGACCATCGAGTGCTGGCTGCACGGGTCGTGCTTCGACCTGCGCAACGGCGAGCCCACCAACCTGCCGGCCACCGAGCCGGTGTCCGTCTACCCGGTCCGGGTGGAGGGCGACGACGTCCTGGTCGACGTCGACGCCTCCGTTCCCGCGGCCAGCAACTGAGGAGCGAGAAGTGACCACCCCCCAGAACGGCAGCGTGCTGGAGATCCGCAACCTGCACGTCACCGTGGGTGAGGGCGACGACGCCACGGAGATCCTCCGCGGCGTCGACCTGACCGTCCGCGCCGGCGAGACCCACGCGATCATGGGTCCGAACGGCTCGGGCAAGTCCACCCTGGCCTACTCGATCGCCGGCCACCCCAAGTACACGATCACCGGCGGCACGGTGACCCTCGACGGCGAGGACGTCCTCGCGATGACCGTCGACGAACGCGCCCGCGCCGGCCTGTTCCTCGCCATGCAGTACCCGGTCGAGGTGCCCGGGGTGAGCGTCTCCAACTTCCTGCGCACCGCGGCCACCGCGGTCAAGGGCGAGGCGCCGAAGCTGCGCACCTGGGTCAAGGACGTCAAGACCGAGATGGCGGCCCTGGAGATGGACCCGGCGTTCGCCGAGCGCAACGTCAACGAGGGCTTCTCCGGCGGTGAGAAGAAGCGCCACGAGATCCTGCAGATGCGGCTGCTCAAGCCGCGCATCGCGATCCTCGACGAGACCGACTCCGGCCTCGACGTCGACGCGCTGCGGATCGTCTCCGAGGGCGTCAACCGCACCCGCGCCGAGGGCGAGGTCGGCGTCCTGCTGATCACGCACTACACGCGGATCCTGCGCTACATCAAGCCCGACTTCGTGCACGTCTTCGTCAGCGGCCGGATCGTCGAGGAGGGCGGCCCGGAGCTGGCGGAGAAGCTCGAGGACCAGGGCTACGCCGCGTACGTCAAGGACTCGAACGAGCAGGCCAGCGCGGAGAAGGCCGCAGCGGAGGTCCTCCAGTCATGACCCAGACCGTCTCGCGTCCCGAAGCCGGGGCGCAGAAGACGCCCCTGCCTCTGGACGTCGAGGCGATCCGGGCGGACTTCCCGATCCTGACCCGCACCGTCCGCGACGGGAAGCGGCTGGTCTACCTGGACTCCGGGGCCACCTCGCAGAAGCCGCGCAGCGTCCTGGACGCCGAGCGCGACTTCTACGAGACCTGCAACGCCGCCCCGCACCGGGGCGCGCACCAGCTCGCCGAGGAGGCGACCGGCCGCTACGAGGCGGCCCGCGCCACGATCGGCGCGTTCATCGGCGCACCGGCCGAGGAGATCGTCTTCACGCGCAACAGCACCGAGGGCATCAACCTCGTCGCCTACGCGCTGTCGAACGCTGCCACCGCCAAGGAGCCGGAGTTCCGCCGGTACGCCGTCGGCCAGGGCGACGAGATCGTCGTGACCGAGATGGAGCACCACGCGAACCTGGTGCCCTGGCAGCAGCTGTGCGAGCGCACCGGCGCGACCCTGCGCTGGCTGGGGCTGACCGACGACGGCCGGCTGGACCTCTCGGACCTGGCCACCGTGGTCAACGAGCGCACCAAGCTGGTCGCGGTCACCCAGCAGTCGAACATCCTCGGCACGATCAACCCGCTCGGCGGCATCGTCGCCCGCGCGCGCGAGGTCGGTGCGCTGGTGCTGGTCGACGGCGCGCAGTCGGTGCCGCACCAGCCGGTCGACGTCGCCGCCCTGGGTGCGGACTTCCTCGTGTTCTCCGGCCACAAGATGCTGGGCCCGACCGGGGTCGGCGTCCTGTGGGGCCGGTACGACGTGCTCGACGCGCTGCCACCGTTCCTGACCGGCGGCTCGATGATCGAGGTCGTCCGCATGGAGGGCAGCACCTTCATGCCGCCGCCCCAGCGGTTCGAGGCCGGGGTGCCGATGACCGCGCAGGTGATCGGGCTCGCCGCCGCCGTCGAGTACCTGCAGGGCCTCGGCATGGCCGACGTGCAGGCGCACGAGGAGGCGCTGACCGGGTACGCGCTGGCGAGGCTGGCCGAGATCCCCGGGGTCACCGTGATCGGCCCGCCCGACACCGTGGCCCGCGGCGGCGCGGTCTCCTTCACCGTCGAGGGCATCCACCCGCACGACGTCGGCCAGGTCCTCGACGACCTCGGCGTCGAGGTCCGGGTGGGGCACCACTGCGCGTGGCCGGTCGTTCGGCGCTACGGCGTCCCGGCGACGACGCGGGCCACCTTCTACGTGCACACCGGGTACGACGACATCGACGCCCTGGCCGACGGGATCCGGAAGGCCCAGACGTTCTTCGGCGTTGCCCCGGCTGTGCCCAACGGGAATGGGGCGGACTAGAGCATGCAGCTCGAGTCGATGTACCAGGAGATCATCCTGGACCACTACCGGAACCCGCACGGCCGCGGACTGCGCGAGCCGTTCGAGGCCGAGGTGCACCACGTCAACCCGACGTGCGGCGACGAGGTGACCCTGCGGGTGCACCTGGACGGCGACACGCTGGCCGACGTCTCCTACGAGGGGATGGGCTGCTCGATCAGCCAGGCCTCGGTGTCGGCGATGTACGACCTCGTCATCGGCAAGTCCGTGCCCGAGGCGCTCGAGACCGGCGAGCACTTCATGACGCTGATGCAGAGCAAGGGCGACGCCGCGGTGGCCGAGAAGCTCGAGGACGAGCTGGAGGACGCCGTCGCGTTCGCCGGCGTGTCGAAGTACCCCGCCCGGATCAAGTGCGCACTGATGAGCTGGATGGCTCTCAAGGACGCCAGCGCCCGAGCTCTGTCGGTCGCTGACGCCACCCCGACTGGAGGCCAGCAGGCATGAGCGAGACCACCGAGAACGCGACGCCGGCCGCGACCGACGCGACGGCGGCCGAGCTGCCCGCGTACAAGTCGGCGCTCATCGAGGACGTCGAGGAGGCCATGCGCGACGTCGTCGACCCCGAGCTGGGCGTCAACGTCGTCGACCTGGGCCTGGTCTACGGCATCGACGTCGACGACTCGAACGTCGCCGTCATCGACATGACGCTGACCTCGGCGGCCTGCCCGCTGACCGACGTCATCGAGGACCAGGCCCGCCAGGCCCTCACCGGTGGCCCCGGCCCCGGCCTGGTCGACGACATCCGGATCAACTGGGTCTGGATGCCGCCGTGGGGCCCCGACAAGATCACCGACGACGGCCGCGAGCAGCTGCGCGCCCTCGGCTTCCGCGTCTGAGGAATGGCCCCCTTCCTCCCCGCCCTTCGCAGGCTCAGGGCGGGGCCCTGGAAGGGGGCCATTCCAGCACCTCACCGGGGTCCCGCGACGAGCCTGTGAGGCGTGGGGCAGAGGGGTTCCTCTTCAGCGCATGTCGGCCAGCCGGGTGCGGAAGCCGTCGGCGTGACCCGCCGGCTCCGGCGTCCCCCCGGCGTCGGACTCCTGCCGCCGCCGGCGCAGCAGCTGCTCCCGCCAGGCACCGACGCCCAGCAGGGCCGCTCCGACGACCAGCGCGCCGGCGATGGGCAGCGGCAGCTGCACCGCGAGCAGCCCCAGTGCCAGGGTCACGGCGGTGACGCCCCCGGCGACGACGGGGGCCCGCACGGACCGCCACGCGCCCAGCGCCATCGCGGTCGCGGCGACGACGAACACGGCCACCGGTCGCTGGCTGCCCGGGGCCAGCACCGCGTAGGCGACCGAGGGCGCGGCGGCGACCCACAGCGCCGGCCCCCAGGCCGCCGCCGACCGGCCGGTCGCCACCCGGGGGCCGGCCGCGACCAGCAGGCCGAGCGCCGCCGGCAGCGTGTAGACCTCCAGTACGTGCCACTCGGCGACGGCGGCGAGCAGCCAGGCGGCGAGCACCAGCTGCGCCGCGCCCGCCCGCCAGGCGGGTGAGGCCGCCACGGCCGCGATCCGCTCGTCCCGGGTCGGTGGCCGCTCCCGCACCGGGCGTGGCTCGGTGTCGCGGCGGGTGCCGCGGTCGGTGGCGGCCGGATCCGGCGGTGACGGGGGCACGGGCGGCGCCGGTACGCCGATCGCCGCCTGCGCGCCGCGCCGCACCCGGTGGGCCACGCCGAGCGCGGCCCGGGCGACCTGCGCCAGCCCTGCCAGCGGGTGGGACGCGGCCGGCGGCAC